>CAYYNS010000285.1:0-2967 GCA_964473085.1 uncultured candidatus Brocadiaceae bacterium | reverse complement strand
CAGGGCTCCGGCGCGCCGTCCGTGCCGCCGCCCGTCAGGAGCCGCTTGCCGACCAAGAGGTACGAGGCGCCCAGCAGCGCTGCCTCTCGCACGTCCTGGCGCTCGTGCCGCTCGTGATACTCCATCATCTTGGCGATCAGGGAGTCTGTGAGGCCGACCAGGTCACCGCGCAGATAGGCGATCTCGAGGAAGCGCTGGTACCAGTCCGCCCGCAGGTGCCAGGCGTGAAGGGCCGCGTCGGTCGTCACGACGACCGGGTAGTGCTGGTGCTTCCACAGCCGATAAAGTTTCGCAACATCCCCCGTCCACCCGCCGGGTGCCACGACGAAGCCGAGTTCATCCAGCCGTCCCCGCACAGCTTCGGGGACCTTGACCTGGACCCGCGGCGAGAGCGCCGGTTTCTGCTCGACTGCTGCCTGCTGCGCGCCAGCCGTCCCGCTCGCAAACAAGCAGACCGTAAGCCCGACAGCCAATAGCCTTGCCCACCGATTATCCATCGCCCGCCTCCCGTGCCTGAAGCCAGTGAACGCGACAAGAGCCCTTTGCCCAATTAGTTGTCCGGGACGCAGAAAAGTTCCCTCCCGTCTTGCCACGCGGCCAGCAATCGGCCCTGGGCCGCCTGCGGACTGCCGCCACGCCCGCCTTGAAGGCCCCCCGTCCCATGGGTATAATCCTGCCTGGACAGCGTTTCTTCAAGGGGGCGCGAGGAGCCCATGGACCTGCTGGAAAGCGGCAAGCAGATCGTCGAGCTTGAGATCAACGCGCTTCGCTCTGTGGCGGCGCACATGGGGGAGGAGTTCGCCCAGGCCGTGCGGCTCATAAGCGAGTGCAAGGGGCGCGTTATCGTCACCGGCGTCGGCAAGGCGGGGATCATCGGCCAGAAAGTCTCGGCGACGCTGGCCAGCACGGGCACGCCATCCTACTGGATGCACGCGGTGGAGGCCCGGCACGGTGACCTGGGGCGGGTGCTGCCGCAGGACATCGTGCTGGTCCTGAGCAATAGCGGCGAGACGGAGGTCGTTCAGCTCCTTGTGCCGCTAAAGAAGCTCAACACGAAGATCATCGCCATCACGGGCAGCCCCGACTCGACCCTGGCGCGCTACAGCGACGTGGTGCTCAACATCGGCCGGATCGAGGAGGCGTGCCCGCTCGGCCTTGCGCCCTCCTGCACCACCACGGCGATGCTCGCGCTGGGCGACGCGCTTGCCCTGACGCTCTTCAAGATGCGCAACCTGACCAAAGAAGACTACGCCTTCTTCCACCCCGGCGGCGCGCTGGGGCGAAGGCTCATCACGGTGTCGGAGGCGATGCGCATCGGCAGGCGCAACCCCGTCGCACACCAGGGCGTGCCCGTGCGCAAGGCTCTGGAGGTCATGAGCACGGAAGGCTCGCCCGGCGCCGTCAGCCTCGTTGACGACGCGGGGAAGCTGGTGGGCTTCTTCACCGACGGCGACCTGCGGCGCCTCCTGCGCAAGGCCGGCCCCGCCGTGCTGGAGCGACCGATCTGCGAGGTCATGACGCGCAACCCAAAGACGGTCTCGGCCGACGACCTGGCCGCCGAGGCCTACCGCATCATGCGCGACAGCCGCATTGACAACCTCCCAGTGGTGGACAAGAACGGCGTCCCCGTGGGCATCATTGACGTGCAGGACTGGCTCGACGTGGAGCGGGGCGTCGAAAGCCCGGCCGGCGAAGGATGAAGGCCGCGCTCCCGGCGGGCCGCCCTCAAGCCCTCGGTCAGGCTGTGGACGAACAGATCGAACGCAAGCTGCGCGCAGTGCGCCTGGTGGCGATGGACGTAGACGGCGTCCTGACTGACGGCCGCGCCTTCTACGGAAGCGCCGGGGTGGAGGGGCTGCTGTTCAACGTCCAGGACGGCACGGGCATCAAGTGGCTTCAGCGGGCTGGCATCCAGACTGCGCTGATCACGGGCAGGACGCTGGAGGCTGTGGTGGCCCGCGCGGAGGCCCTCGGCATACCCCTGGTGATCCAGGGCGCAAAGGTCAAGCTTGAGGCCTACGAGGAACTCAAGGAGAAGACCGGGCTCAGCGACGATGCCATCTGCTACATCGGCGATGACCTGCCGGACCTGCCAGTGATGAGGCGCGCGGGCCTGCCTGTGGCCGTGCCGAATGCCAGGCCGGAGGTCAGGGCGGCTGCCCGCCTGGTGACCGAGGCGCGGGGCGGCGAGGGCGCCGTGCGCGAGCTCGCCGAACTCATCCTCAAGGCGCAGGGCAAGTGGCAGGAGATCACGCGCCGATACTTCGAGGACTGAGTTGAGAGTCGTCATTTTCGATTTTTGATTTGCGATTCGCGACCCGGGGCGAGATTCCGTGAGGGGTGGCAGTGGATGAGCGGGAACTGAAGGAACGGACGAAGCAGTTTGCACTGCGGGTCATCAAGCTTGTGCGGGCCCTGCCCCGGTCGCGGGAGGGAGACGTCATCGGCAGGCAACTGCTTCGTTCGGCCACTTCTGTCGGCGCTAACTACAGAGCGGCCTGCCGCGCCCGATCGAAGGCGGAGTTCATTGCCAAGCTCGGCACCGTCGAGGAGGAGGCGGACGAAAGTGCTTTCTGGCTGGAGCTCGTCTGCGAAAGCAGCCTGATCAAGCGCGAGCTCGTTGAGCCCTTACGCCGCGAGGCGGAAGAGCTTGTAGCGATCATGACATCGTCCAGGAAGTCGGCATCCACTCGCCGGGCAATCGAAAATCACAAATCAAAAATGGCATAGAACGGGGAGAGGCTCCGGTGGCGAACAGAGAGCTGACGGTTGACCTGAGGGGCGAGGTGATCGCCATCACCGGCGGGGCGGGCGTGTTGTGCAGCACGATGGCGCGCGCGCTCGCCGCACGGGGCGCGGCCGTCGCGCTCCTGGACATAGACGAGAAGGCTGCCGAGCGCGAAGCGGCCGCTATCCGCAAGGCAGGCGGCCGGGCCATCGCCGTGCGCTGCAACGTGATGGACCGCT
>CAYYNS010000284.1:0-2976 GCA_964473085.1 uncultured candidatus Brocadiaceae bacterium | reverse complement strand
GCAGACAGCTTCTGCGGCAGGTAAACCTCGATGACGAAGTTCAGGCCGTGCTTTGCGAATGCCTGCTGCTCAACCCTCTGCCCCATGTCCAGCAGCTTCTGGATCGCCCTCTGCCAAGCCTCGTGGTGCTGGAAGAACGGGTCGTTCTTCAGGATGTCCCGCGCGCGCTTGATGTCAATCTCGCTCAGCGGGTGCGTGGGCAGGTCGTACTGCTCGATGTCATCAGGGGTCACCCCCAGCAGCCTCGCCTCGGGCACGCAGAAGAACTCGTTGATGTGCGCCGAGTTGCCGCTGCCCACCTTCAGCGTGCGGTAGATGTTCGCATACCCGTAAGGGTCGCCGTCCACAAAGGCGTAGACGGGCAGCCTTTTTTCCTCGCTCAGCCGCCGGATCAGCCGCCGGCAGGCCCGCGTGGGCACGCCGCCCATTGAGACCAGGATGCAGTTCACCTGGCGCCAGAAGGCGTGGTTGTTGAGGCGCTGGAACGTGCCGGCGCTCTCGATCGCCAGGATAAAGTCCGCCTTCGTCTCGAACTGGAGGCCCTCCACAGAGGTCGGCGTGGTGTAGGCGCCTCGGCCCAGCCGTCGGCAGTCAACGCGCACTCGCTCGCCCGTCTCCTGGTTGAGGTCAATAACCGTTATCGGCCCGACGACCTCCCCGCCCTTCTCCTCCGGCACGAAGCCCAGCCTCTCGCGGTTCACGCCGAACATGGCCTCGATGTCGTCCATCACCGTGTCGGACTCGGGCTGTTCTTCGAAGCGGGCCTCGCCCCAGTTCTTGGAGATATAGTAGGCCTCCCTTTTGCTCACCTCCTCGCCGCTGTCCACCGTCTGTTTGGCCAGCTCCATCATGCGCAGGCTCTGGGCGAAGCTCTTGACGGTGTTGTAGGTCAGCGTGCGCGTGATCCGCTCGCCTTTGAGCTTCAGGTAGCCGATCTTCGGGGTGTATCGGACGTTGGCGAGGCTGCGCTTGGGCACCTTGAGCTGGGGCTTTCGGCCCGCCCTGATCCTGGCGCGCACGTCCTGGGCGCACTTGACGATGAGGGATGTCGGGCTGGCATCAGGTTGCTTCATGGGGCTTCTCCGATGGAGGCGCACATGCACTACACCATCCACCAGAATAATTGCTTGCCGAGCCCCGAATCAAGACGCTCCTGGTTGCCACCCTCAAGCGAAAGCTTGGAGGTGCCTAGCCTCTCCCACGCCCATCCGCCGTACGGCGGATGAGCGTGGCACCCGCTTAGTGGGTCGCCTTGAGGTGCTTTCGGAAGAAGGCCTCGGACTTGTTGGCGCCCCAGCCATGCTCGCCGCCGAACAGGTCGAGCTCCAGGCGGTCGGCCGCGCCAGCCGCCTTGTAGATGGCCTCCACCTGCCGGTAGCAGGCCATGGCCGTGTCCACGGAGAAGCAGGTATCGTAAGCGCCGACGTCAACCAGTAGCGGCCGGGGGGCCAGAAGGCCCTGGGCGTCCGGCAGGTCCACGAGCTTGTAGAGGCCGGGGGCGACCTGCATGCCGCAATAATTGATATGGCGGATGCCGAAGTGCTCCCACAGGTCGCTGTAGCAGATGATCTCGATGGCCTTGAACCGCTCGTCGCACAGTGCCATCCAGAGCGTCATGGTCCCGCCGCCGCTCAGGCCCATCACGCCGAGGCGCTCGCCGTCCACCCACGGGAGCGAGGTGGCGAAGTCCGTGGCGGCCTTGCCGTGGGCGATGTTGATCGAGAGCGAGGTCATGCCGAGCATGGTGGCGTGCAGGTAGTAAAGATTGCACCAGTCGCGGCCGCCGGCCATGCTGCGGTAGTTGGGCTTGTTGGCGTCGTTGCGCTCGCCGAAGCCGATCCAGTCTATGGCGAAGGTCACAAATCCCTTCTTCGCCATCCGGTGGCCGTAGTTGTAGTTGTGGAACTGGATGGAGTTGCGCAGCTCCGGAGAGGAGTCGTTGCCCATGACCGGCTCCTTGCCGAATGCCCCGTGGCCGTGGCAGCACAGGATGGCCGGGCGTCGCTCGCCCTTCTTGACGTCCGGGGGCACGTTGATCAGGAACGCGGCGCTGATGTGTCTGCCCACGTCAATGAGCCAGCGCTGTTTGCGCAGCCCGTCGTGCTCCCACTCCGCCATCAGCTCGCCGTTGGGCGGCACCGGCTCAGGCGAATCGCCCAGCGTCGCCAGCACCTTCGGCAGCGCCTCCTGTTTCCACTTCAGGAAGTCCTTCTGGGTCTTGCCGCGGAAGCGGTAGACCGGCACGTGCTCGGCGGCCAGGCGCTCGAACATCTGCTGCGGGCTCAGGTTGCGCAATGACATTGGCCTGCTCTCCTGCTGGCGGTTGTTGGGACGAGATGCTCGTTGACCGAGGACACAAATAGCGCCTCCGGGCTGGCGGCGCAAGCGCACGAGCCTGCCGTTGAGGCGATAGTTTCGCTCCGGCAGGGCTTACGGTAGGGGCGGATACTGCGTCGCCTTCCACGGCACCTCGCACGGGAACTTCTTCCACGGTACCCAGCCGCGGCTGAACGTGCGGTTGTGCGTGAGGTCCTTGAAGCTCGATCCCATCGTCACGGTGCGGTCGTAGAGGGCCGTGTCGGGTCCGCCGTGACGGCACACGGCCCGCGGGAACGGCGCATGGTCCGTCAGGATGCGGTTGAGGTGCTTGTAGCCCCGTCCGTGGTTCTGGTGGCAGAACTCTGCGATTCGGGTGAACCGCACGGCGCAGTCCGTGGCGTACTGCATGTCCTCCGCTCCGAGGTGTTTGCCGGCCTTCTGGATGTACTGGAGGCGTTTTGCCCGCTGGAAGGCGTTCATTTCGGGGTCGTGCCAGTAGCCTTCGGTGCACCAGAGCGCGAAGCCCTCCAGCATGCGGATGCCGATCCGGCGGAAGCTCTTTTCGACGACCATCGCATTGCCGTGCACGTCAGCCCAGAGCTGCGAGGCGCGGCCCCAGTTGTGCAAGGTGTAGCGCCGGTAGAGCTCGGCCAGGTG
>CAYYNS010000283.1:0-2979 GCA_964473085.1 uncultured candidatus Brocadiaceae bacterium | reverse complement strand
TTGTCATGCGGTAGTTGAACCCGATGCGCACGACACGCACAGTCGGGCCACCGTAAACGTAGCCGAACGTTTTGAGCTGCCGCACCGCTTCCGCGAACTCCTCGTCGTCGGTGGTCACGGCGCCGCCCTCGCCGAGGCAGGTCATGTTCTTGTTGCTCTGAAAGCTGTAGCACGACGCCTTTGCGCGCCCCCCGATCGGCTGGCCTTTATGCCTCGCCCCCACAGCATGTGCGGCGTCGTAGATGACGGGGATGCCAGTTTCGGCGCTGATGGTGTCGAAAGCCCCCAAGTCACATGCGAGGCCGGCAAAATGCACCGGGATGATGGCCCTGGTGCGCTCAGTAATCTTTTCTCGCACCCGCTGCGGGTCGAGACACAAGGTGGCTGGGTCAATGTCGGCGAAGACTACGCGCGCGCCCCGGGCGACGGCCGTGCCCGCAGTGCACACGAAAGTCAGGGGCGTGGTGATGACCTGGTCCCCCTCGCCGATGCCGAGGGCCATCATGCAGCAGTCCAGCGCCGTGCCGCAGGAATTGAGCGCGACTGCTTTCCTGGCGCCTTCATGACGGGCGAACGCAGTCTGGAAATCGTTCTCTTCTGGCAACGGGAACAGCGTTCCGCTTTCTCCCATAGCCCCCGACATGACCCGTGCGACGGCGTCGAGGTCGTCCTGTTCGTACACGCCTCCCAGCGGAAGGAACGGCACTTCGCGTATTCTCATGTTCTTCCTTCGGAAAAAAGATACAACCGGCGCTTCAGCGAAGAGTAAACGGCATCTGTGCGTTTCTGTCAAAGGCGAAGCTGAGGTCAAAGATCGGTCTGGCAGGTTTGCCGTGGGCCCGCGGAAACAAACTATGCCACCTCTGCTGTGATTTCTTTCCAGCGCAGGCCCAGGCCCGGCCCATGCAAGCTTTCGAGGCAGACCCTTCCGTCACGACGCCGGAACACGTCCGGATGGACCGAAGCAGCCGCCAGGTTCGCCTGCGGGAAGTACTGACAGGAGTTCGCCTCTATGGCACTTACCCCCCGAACTCGTCCCGCCAAGCCTGCCGAGTGTATGAGCGATATGCCCGGGTTGGACAGGTCCTGAAAGGTGCACAGGATGCCTCGTTCCTGAGCGAGCGCTGCGAACAGTAGGGTCCAGGTGTGGCCCTTGCAGGTCTTCAGCGCAATGCCCGACCAGTGAAGCTGCAGGGCGAGTTCGAAATCCTTTAGCGACGTGAGGCTCTCGTCAATAACGACTGGCTTCAGTGCTGCCAGGCCTCTCATGTCGTGCCGGTGCCTGCGGATGTCTCTTGCCGTGGGCTGTTCGATGTAGCGGATGCAGTCGTAGGCATCGCAGTCGCGTTCCTTGAGCTTCATGAGCATCTCTACCATGTAGTCCGGGCTTTCGCACTGCTCGTTCGTGTCCAGGCTCAGATGCAACTCGCTTATCCCCATCCGCTGATGCACGGCCCGGGCGACGCGGTAGACCTCGCGGGTGCGCTCCAGGTCCCATTGCAGGTCCGTGCCCTTGAGCTTGATCTTCAGGCAGCGCAGGCCGTCGCGTTCGATCCAGGCTTCGAGCGAGTTCGGCAAGGAATCGCGCGGCGCCTGCGCCTTGATGTCCGCTTCCCACAGCGTGTCCAGCCCTCCAACGAGGTGGAACGCATCCAGGTATCGGGACCGCCGCCGCCGTAGGTATGCGTTGATGTACTTTCCCTTGAAGCCAGCGCCGAGGTATCGCGAAAGGTCGTGGGTCATGCACTGTGGGCCGTATCCGGCATAGGTGCTGGTGCCGTTCGCCAGGCCGTATGCGTCGTGCAGGGCCGCGTCCAGGGGGCTTGCAGAGACGAGCGCGGCCAGGCGCGGCAGGGCAGCCCTGAGGCCGAGCTTTCGACTGATCTCCTCTGCCAGCCCGTTCAGTTTTTTTTCAAGGTCTAGATAGATCTCGATCGGGTGAGCATAATCTCGATAGTCGGCGGCCCGCTCGCAGAGCTGTTGGGTTAGCCGCACCATTGCCTGCTCCCGCTGTGGGTGAGGGACGTGCGGTTCGGGGAAGGCCCAGAAGTCCGAGAGCAGGATGGCCCCATGGCCCACGGCCGTCCTGCCAGCGCGGTTCTCCACCTCGGCTTCTGTGAGGCAGTAGGTGGCAGCCTCCAGGACAGTCGCGCCGAATTTGAGCGGCTCGCGAGCCTTTAGGGGCACGAACTTCGATTCCGCCCGGATGACGCGGATGTCGGTGCGTTTTCCCCTCATGGCAGCGCCCTGGAGGCCTAGCGCTCTTGATCCATGTCTGACTGGCCGACGGCCCTGTGCCCCGGCGCACGCAGCAACCTGCACTGCTCCATCCATTCATCCCATCCGATAGAGTGGCCGTAATGAGATTCGACCCTTCGGATGCCGAACTCAGTGGATGTGCGCCTGTCGAACCAGTCGGGATACTCCACGCCGAACGTGGCTTCTCGTATCAGGAAGACCCGGTAGCTGTAGCTGCAAGCCATCTCGATGATTCCGCCGGGCGAGTGCAGCACGCACATATCGGTGGCAAAGCCCGTGTAGACCAGGTTCCCGATGCCTCGCTTTGGAGCATGCGGTGGAGCTGCAAGGAGTCCATGGCGAAGGGCTCGCCGGCTTTCGGCATCAGGAAGGCCGCGCGGTCCATTGAGGCACAGGGCGAGCGCGTCTCGTACGCTGCACCATGGGCGCGGTCGGCGATCTGCCTGCGGTAGCCTGGGACCGCTTGTGGCGGGACTTCGCCCTCGATCTGGCAGTGCGTAACCGTTGGGGGGACCTCCATGAGGTCGCGGTGTTTGGCCCCGACGCGGCTGGATTCCACGTGGGCCACCAGGATGCCGGCCTCGCGCGCGGCTTCCACGGCCGGCAGGATGCGATCGCGCATGATCTTGTACGCCTCGCGGTGTGCGGCTGGGAAGCCCATGCCCACGTAGAAGTGGTTGTCTACAGGCGGCCCGTCTGGGCAGCCTATGTTCCAGCAGT
>CAYYNS010000282.1:2612-3017 GCA_964473085.1 uncultured candidatus Brocadiaceae bacterium | reverse complement strand
CGTCTGCAGCTTCATCGTAGCGCCTCCTGCCGAGCATTACGGCAACGCCACAGTTCAGGCTGACCGAGCGCACCCACGAGGCGCAGCCATGGTATCTTCGCGCCGCGGTTGCTTCAACCGCAGGCGCGCCGTACAATGCGCGCCCCAGCAGCCAGGCCCGGAAGGCTCACACGAGAGGAAACGGCGATGCAGCAGCGCAGGTCTCTGCGCAACCTTTGCGGAGTATGGTCCGCCGCCCCCACGCCCTTCACGGAGAGGATGAAGGTGGACGTGGCATCGGTGGCGCGAATGGTGGAACATCACCTGCGCCTGGGCGTGAAAGGGCTGTTTCTTGCGGGCACGAACGGCGAGGGGCCGTGGATGCCGGACAGCGCCAGGCGGGCGCTGGTGCAAGCAGCGATCCGG
>CAYYNS010000282.1:398-2602 GCA_964473085.1 uncultured candidatus Brocadiaceae bacterium | reverse complement strand
CAGGTGACCGACAACTCCGCCGCGCGCATCCTGGACAACATGAAGGCCGCCCGTGATGACGGGGCCGACATCGCTGTAATCGCCCCGCCCTACTTTCTGGTGCGCCCCACTGCAAGCAGCATCGAGAAGCTCTACAGGGCGCCATAGCTGCCTGCCCACTGCCTGTGGGCATCTATGACCGCGGGCGCCACGTGCCAGTGTTCGTCCCGGAGGCGGCCCTGAGGCGCATCTACTCGGAACAGAAGGTGATCCTGGTCAAGGACAGCTCCGCAGACCCGGCGCGGCGTGACCTGGCCCTGTCCGTGCGCGCCCGGCGCACCGGCCTGCGGCTTCTGAGCGGGGACGAGTTCCACTGCGTCGGGTATCTCCAGGCGGGATACGACGGCCTGCTCCTCGGCGGCGGGGTGTTCAACGCCTACATGGCGGGCAGGATCATCGGGGCCGTCGCGGCGGGCGACCTCGCTCAGGCCGAGCGCATCCAGAAACGCATGAACCGCATCATGTGGGCCGTCTATGGGGGCAGAAAGATCAGATGCTGGCTGGCAGGCGAGAAGCTGCTGCTGGTCAAGATGGGGGTGTTCCGCACTCGAAACTGCCTCCTTGAGTTCCCACTGACAAAACGATGCATCAGGGCCATTGACCGCGTGCTCCTGAAAGATGCGGACGTGCTCACGCCGTGGAAGGTGAGAAGCGATGGCTAAGGAGGTCATGCGGCGCAGGGCCTCAGACAACGTCTACCTCCACAAGGATTTCCACGGCGCTCTGAGCGCAGGCATTGAGTACCTGCACCGTCGCTACGGCGAAGAGGCCGTAAGGGCTTACCTGCGGCAGTTCACGAGGTCCTACTACGCGCCGCTCATGCAGGACATCCAGGCGCGCGGCCTGAGGGCGCTCAAGGAACACCTCGAGCAAGTCTATCAACGCGAGGGCGTCGCCCCCGACACGATCCTTTCCGATGATGAACTGCTCGTGAAGGTGGACTCGTGCCCGGCGGTGGCTCACATGCGATCGCGCGGATACCCCGTGGCGCAGCTCTTCTACGAGACCACCAGAACGGTGAACGAGGCTCTGTGCGAGGGCTCGCCTTTCAGAGCGGAACTTCTCCAGTACGACCCTCAGACTGGCCGCACGGCCATGCGGTTTCGGAGGGCCCGGCGATGATACCGTGCATGGATTTCATCCCGGCCTACAGCGAGCTGTTCAAGTTCCTCCACGAGCGCGGCGGCCGCCGGGCCGTGCTCGAGTTCTGGCATTACCTGTCAGACAACTTCCTGAATAACCTCCGGGACCTTGTCCGACAGCATGGCCTCCGCGGATGCTGGCTCTACTGGAGCCACACCCTGAACGAGGAAGCCGCTGACTTCACAATGGAGCTGGACGAAAGGGCAGGCGAATTCCGCATCCTCATGCATAAGTGCCCATCGAAGAGCCTCCTGCTGAATTGCAAGCACGTCGAACCCTACGACGACTACTGCGGCCACTGTGACGTGCTCTACCGTCGGGTGCTAGAACCGCTCGGCCTCGAATGCACCACAGACATGTCGCACTGCGACCAGGCGCGCTGCTCGTTCCTGGTCAGACGCCGCAACGGCGCATCCCCTGGACACAACTGAGAAGACCCTGCTGCCCCCGGCTTCCTTTCTGGAGAAAGACCCTATGGAATCCACTGCACAAGCCATCCTGACATCCCTCGTCGTGCTGGTCGTCTGCAGCACGCTCTGCCTGGGCGCGCAGGCCGTTGAGATCCCCCTTGAGGCCGAAGACTTCAAGCTCGTCAAAGGGTGGCGCGTAGAAGAGCAGACTTACTTCCCCAGCCAGCCGAACCTGTGGAGCCGCACGAAGATAGTGGCGGATGAAGGCGACGAGCCGGCCGTAGCCACCAGGACGATCACCGTGCCGCAAGACGGCCGCTACAACGTGTGGGTCCGATACGAGAGCTGCTATGGCTTCGGGTCTGTCTTCGAGGTGGCGATAAAGCAGGGGCGCCGCACGGTAAAGGTCGGCACGTTCGGCAAAATGAAAAGCCTCAAACATTTCCCGTTCGGCCGCGGGTGGGCGGCGCAGGGGCCCTGGTACTGGCACAACACCGACTACGTTCATGAGTTCGCCACGGTCGAACTGGCCGAGGGCAAAGCCGAGGTGCTCATTACAAAGGCGGTCAATGAACGCCCGGCTGCGAAACGCGTTGTGGATCTACTCTACAT
>CAYYNS010000282.1:0-388 GCA_964473085.1 uncultured candidatus Brocadiaceae bacterium | reverse complement strand
GATCTTGATCTGCGCTGCGCGGACGACTGGAACTGGCGCGGAGAGGCCGAACCACCCATCCTCGGAAGGTTCAAGCAACCTTATTACCTCAGGCTCGAATACGTGAAGGGCACCGGTGGAATCCTTCCCACAATTAGCCCCCGTTTCTGGCTCATCGGCTACTACAAGGGGCCGATGGACAGGTATTACGTCGGGCGCGAAGGACTGCTGTCAGCGGCGCCACCGCCGGAGAAACGCCTCCGGCCGGGCGAGAGCACCGGCTGGATGCGCATGGACTTCTCCACTGCGATGCCGACCGAGTTCGGCCTCGAAAAAGACAATGAATAAGCGGCGGTGCGCGTTCGCGTGAGCTACGAGCCTGATGGCAAAGGAGCTTCCAGAACCGTCG
>CAYYNS010000281.1:0-3017 GCA_964473085.1 uncultured candidatus Brocadiaceae bacterium | reverse complement strand
GTGTCGTTCATCGTCACCTGACCGTCACCCCCGACCGCTACCTCGCCGCCTCGACGCACGGACAGGATAGTGGTGGTGTGAAACGCCGCTTCTTGTCGCGCAGACATGACAGAACCCTCCGCTGACAGATCCCGCTCCCCCGAAGGCCATTATCGGTTTGCGCACCCGGTTTTGCAAGCGCTCGGCCGCTCACCGTATGGCCGGGGCGACGGCCTGATGCACGCGCTCCCCAAGCCCGGCTATAATATGCCTCAGCTCCCTTCCGAAAGGAGATGGGCGGTGTCACACATAGACTTTGACCTGCTGCGTCGTTACACGGAAATCCCATCTGCGGCGGAGCAACTGCTCAGCAAGCCAGAGCGCGAGATGTATTTCAATCTGACCCTGAAGCTTGCTCCCAACCAGCTCCTGCAGGCCGACTCTTACTTGGTCCTTTACAACACGGCGCGCGGGCCGGCCAAAGGGGGCCTGCGCATGGCCCCGAACGTCACGCTGGAGGAAACAAGGGACCTTGCCGAGCGCATGGTCTGGAAAACGGCGCTGGCCCGCATACCGTTCGGAGGAGGCAAAAGCGGCATTGCCATCTCGCCGCAGGGCATGCCCCGCTTCCAGAAGACGGCTGTGATCAAGGAGTACGTGCACATGCTGGCCCTGGAGCTGCGTAACGGCACCTACATCCCGGCCCCCGACATGGGCACCAACGAGACTGACATGGCTGTGATTTTCGGGGAACTCCACATACCGGAATGCGTGACCGGCAAGCCTCCGCGGGTCGGCGGGCTGCCGGGCAGACGCGAGGCAACCGGCTGCGGGGTGAGCCACGTGGCCCTGCGGGTGCTCAAAGACGTGCTGAAGACAGAGCCCGTCGGGGCGAGCGCCGCCGCGCAAGGCTTCGGAAACGTCGGCAGCCACGTCGCACTGTTCCTCTACCGGGCCGGCGTCAAGGTCGTGGCCGCCAGTGACATTACCGGAGGGCGCGCTGATGCGGATGGCCTCGACATCCCGCTGCTGGTCGAGCATTGCCGCCGAGAAGGATCGCTGGAAGGAGCGCCAGGCAAGAGGATCTCCAATGCGGAACTCCTCGCCAGCAAGGTAGATGTGCTCTGCCCGTGCGCGTGCGAGAACCAGATCACGGCTGACAACGCGCGAAGGGTCCGCGCAAGGGCCATAGTGGAAGGAGCCAACGGCCCCACCACGCCCGAGGCAGACGCCATCCTTGAGGAGCGCAAGATACCCACGGTGCCTGACATCCTCGCCAACGCAGGTGGGGTAATCGCCTCCTACGTGGAATGGCGCCAGGGCAAGAGCGGCGCGATCACGGAAATCGGCGAGACCCTGGCGACCGTCGAGGGCCGACTGAGCATTGCTTTCGAGGACATGCTGCGCGTGGCTGCAGAAAAGGGCTGCTCGCTCAGGACTGCCTGCCAGGTCTCAGCGGCCCAAGAACTGGTCGCCAGCCTGCGCGACAGGGATTGGATATGAGGCGCGCCCCACGGGCCGGCAGACGGCTTGCAGAGCAGCGCGCGCCACTGTACAATCCGCCCGTTTGATCGTTCAGGGCCGAATGGGCCGCCCCGGCGTTGATGGCCCCTGCGCGGTCGGCACGGTTTCGACATCTTGCATGAGATCCCCGCACATGCGTAAGAAAGAGCGCGAACCTGCTGCACAACCGCCAGAAGAGGTCCTTGCGGACGCGCTAGTCAAACTCAAGCACATCGCAGGCCGATACGGCCCGCACATCGTGGCCGGGGTGGCGGCGATCGTCGTTGCCCTATTCGTGCTGCACAGCTACCAGAACAAGAGCCGACGCGAGGAGGCGCGTGCCTGGCAAGAACTCGGGCAGATGCCGCCGCTGAGCCGCCTTGACCGGCAGACGGCCTCGGACAAGGACCTTCAAGGCGTCATCTCCGCATGCGAGAAGATGCTAAAGGAACGCTGGAAGACGCCTGCCGCGGCCTGGGTGCTGTTGCGGCTGGCCAACGCGCAACGGGCGGCTGGCAATCCGGAGGCAGCGCTCAGCACTTACCAGCGACTGCGGCAGGACTATCCCGAGCATTACGCCACGAACCTGGCAGCAGCCAGCCGTGCGGGCGCGCTCGAAGACGCTGGGCGCTACAAGGAAGCGGCGGCGGCATACGAGGAAATCGCGCGCGGCCGCGCCGAGGACGCACATTTCTGGTTGGACGCGGGACGCTGCTGGGAACTGGCTGGCGACAAGGAGGCGGCAACACAGGACTACCAGCGCCTCGCCGAGTCTGCCAGGGAAGACCAAAGCGACGCCTCGGAGCTTGCTGCTACAAGGCTGGCGGAGCTGGCGCGCGGTGAGACGCTGCTGTCTCCACCTCCCCCTCCAAAACCAGAGCCACCGAAAGAAACGAAGGGCGAGCAAGGAGGAGCGCCGGGCACAGCGGAGCCATCGGCTGGCGGGATGCAGACGCCGCAGCAGAGCCAGGAGCCGACCCCGTCGGACCAGGAACAGCAGAAGGCGGCACCGGCACCAGAAAAACCCAAGGATTGTCCTTGAATGGGGTTGACAGCTCGGTTGGGGCGCTGCTACACTACGGGCCTTCTGGGGCCACAACACCACACAGGGGAAAGTCCTGAGAATTCCTTACCTTTGAGAAGGAGGCTGGTATGGCGGACCTCAAAGCGCTTGCGCAGGCCGTCATCAACGGCAAAAGGGACGAGGCCGTGCGGCTGACCAAAGAGGCCATTGACCAGGGCGTCAGGCCCGAAAGGATCCTCAATGAAGGTTTGACGGCCGGCATGGACGTTGTGGGCACGAAGTTCAAGAACAACGAATTCTACGTGCCCGAGGTCCTGATCGCGGCGCGCGCCATGCAGGCCAGCATGGACCTGCTGGAGCCCCTGCTGGTGAAGGCCGGCGCCAAGCCGAAGGGCGTGGTAGTGATCGGCACCGTCAAGGGAGACCTGCACGACATCGGCAAGAACCTGGTCAGCATGATGCTAAAAGGCGGAGGCTTCCGGGTCGTGGACCTCGGCATTGACGTGGCGCC
>CAYYNS010000280.1:0-3029 GCA_964473085.1 uncultured candidatus Brocadiaceae bacterium | reverse complement strand
CGGATCCATCCTGGCGGCTTCAGCCCTCGGCGCCACCTTGTCTGCTGCCAGCCCCGCCGTCAACAGCTTGTTCGTCGTGGCGCCGATGGTCGTTGCCGGTTTGGGCATCATCTTGAGCGTTCTGGGGATATTCCTGGTGCGCTGCAAGGAAGACGCCTCGCAGAAGAACCTCCTGGGCGCGCTCTTGACCGGGACTTTCAGCGCCACCATCCTGATCGGCGTTGCCGTGGCTGTGCTGGCCGGGCTCAAACAGTTGCCATGGGGCATATTCGGCGCAGTGCTCACGGGCCTGGTTGCCGGTTCCGTAATCGGTCAGTCCACGGAGTGGTTCACCTCAGATGAGTACAGGTGGACACGAGGCGTTGCAGAGCAGACCCCCATGGGCCCCGCCCCCACGGTGATCGAAGGCATTGCTGTCGGCATGCTATCGAGCATTGTGCCCGTGGTGGCGACGGTAGTCGCCGTGCTGCTCGCATATGGCCTGTCAGGCGGGTTCAAGGACGTCAACATGGGCCTCTACGGCGTCGGCTTCTCCGCCGTCGGGATGCTTTCGACACTCGGGATAACCCTCGCAACCGACGCCTACGGCCCGGTGGCGGACAACGCAGGCGGCAATGCCGAGATGAGCGGCCTGCCGCCCGAAGTGCGCGAACGCACGGACGCGCTCGACGCCCTGGGCAATACCACGGCAGCCACGGGCAAGGGCTTTGCTATCGGCTCTGCCGCCCTCACAGCGCTGGCCCTGCTGGCTGCCTATGCCGCACAGATTCCCCTTTATGTCGAGGGCATAGACACGATCCCGGATATCGTGAAAAAATACGACCTGACGATCCTGAACCCGCTGCTGCTTGGCGGCCTGTTCATTGGGGCCATGATGGCGTTCGTGTTCTGCGGGATGACCATGAGGGCAGTTGGGCGGTCGGCCAGCAGGATCGTCGCCGAGACCAGACGGCAGTTCCAGAAACTGCGCGACAAACTGATGGCCGACGGCATGAGCGCCGACCAAGCCAATAACCCAGACAACTGGCCTGAAAGGGTAGAGGTGGACGGGGAGCCGATCCCTGACTACGCCAGGTGCGTGGCGATCGCTACCGCCGGTGCTCAGAAGGAAATGGTCGTGCCCTCACTTCTGGCGATCGTAGTGCCGGTGGCTGGGGGCCTGGTGCTGGGCGTTCCTGGGACGCTCGGCCTGCTGGCAGGGGCGCTGGTGACAGGATTGAGCCTGGCCTGCGTGCTCAACAACAGCGGCGGCACGTGGGACAACGCCAAGAAGTGGATCGAGAAAGGCCACCTTGGCGGAAAAGGCTCGCCCGCTCACAAGGCAGGCGTCGTCGGCGATACCGTCGGAGATCCGTTCAAGGATACCTCCGGCCCGAGCCTGAACATACTCATCAAGCTGATGTCCATGGTCGCCGTCGCGTTCGCCGGCGTCGTCATCTCCCTGTCGCCCATCGTCCAGAGACTGCTGCATCTGGGAGGTAGTTGATTGCCCCGGTTCGAATCGCTTGCTGTAGCGGCTACCTGCGCGCAGATACTCGACAAGAAGAAGGCTCAGGACCTGCTGATGCTTCGGGTGGAAGAGCTGACAACGATTGCGGACTACTTCGTCATTGCCAGCGCCCGTAACCCCCGCCAGTTGCGCGCCATGTCGCAAGAGATCCAGGCCACAGTGCACAGGCTTGGCATCCGCCTGCTCGGAGTTGAGGGGACCTCGGAGTCAGGCTGGATTCTTGTTGACCTCGGGGATGTCATCCTGCACCTGTTCGATCCACCGCGTCGCGCCCTCTACAGCCTGGAAGTCCTCTGGGGCGACGCGCCTGAGCAAGATTGGGCGGCCGCTCAGCCGATCGAAGGAGCCTTTGATGCCGAGCGTGCCGACGCGACTGAACCAGGCTCCTGACCCCATCAGCCCCTTCTGTTGGTCCAGAGCGGTTGAGGCCCCATCATGGTCGGATGAGCTCCGAAGCGGCGGACGCCGGGCGCGAAAAAAAGAGGGCACGCGCATACGCGTGCCCTCCCCGAAGCATTACAATCCTGCGGCCGCTCAGGCCGATTCGTAACCCAACCTCTCTCGGATCGTCGCCGTGCCCTTAAGGCCGGGCTTGAGTTCCAGCGCTTCCTGGAACACCTTCTTGGCCTCTTCAGTCTGGCCCACTTTCAGATGGACTTCGGCGATCTTTTTCAGTATGAACGCCTTTTCGCTCCGGTCCACGTCGAACTGCAAGATGCGCTTGTAACAGGCTATCTCCTCTTCGGGGGTCCGCGCCTCGCGGGGCAACTTGCGACTGTAGAGCTTCTTGAGCCGCACCTCCACCTCTTCGAAGAAGTACCTGTGACGGGGAGGATCCTTCTCCCTCGAGTACAGCTCTTCGTAGAGTTGGGTGGCCTCCCTGTCGCGGCCCGCCCGTTCTAGCTGCTCCGCAAGCAGGAACACGCAGTCCAGATAGTCTCGCGTGTCCAGGAACCGTTCGAGGTCGTAGCCCTGTTGCGCCTTCAGGTGATCGTAGGTTTCGAGGGCACGCTGCCCCTCGCCGCTGAGCAGGTCTTCCAGTAACTTTTTGGCCTGTGAGACGGCAGAGTCAACGTGCGAAGTCCTGCTTGCCGGGCTGAAGGCCTGGCTGGCCTGCAAAAGCACGTCGTAGCGGGCGCGCTCACGCTCGTTGCTGAGCACCTTGTAGGCGGCCATGACCTCCTTGAGGCGCGTCGCGGCCGTCTTCGGACGGCCGGGATTAGTGTCGGGGTGATACTTCTTCGCAAGCACGCGAAATGCCCGTTTGATTTCCGCTTGCGAAGCTGTTCTGGAAACTTTCAGGACGTCGTAGTAAGTTTGCTCCTGTATGTGCATCTTGCTCACGGGCGATCATCAGTTAGTCCCGTCTTGCGGGGCGCGGGATAAAGGCCCTGGCGCACGCTGCGCCAACAAGATTCACAAGTTCCTCTCTCTGCGCCGCTCACTACGGAAACACGACGGGCGTTCATGAAGGGATAGCCCTCGCTCGCACCGCCATGTGGGTCCCCGGCTGACCCGT
>CAYYNS010000279.1:0-3037 GCA_964473085.1 uncultured candidatus Brocadiaceae bacterium | reverse complement strand
ACGGTCGGCTGGGAGGACCAGGGATACCGGGACCAGCGGGGGCATCCCTACAAGGGGCTCGCCTGGTACCGGCTCAACGTTGCCCTTCCGGCCGAGCTCAAGGGCGCGTGGCTGTTTGCGCCTGCGGTCATCAGTGAGGCGTGGGTGTGGGTCAACGGCCATTACGCCGGACACCGCCCTTACCAGGAGCCGTGGTCCCGGCCGCAGCCCGTTGAACTGGACATCAGCGAGCTTGTAGTGCCGGGGCGGCCTAGCCAGATCACGCTGCGCGTCTTGAGCAACAACGAGTGCTTCGGGACCAGCGGCATCTACGAGCGGATGTTCCTGTACGCAAGGAAGCCGCAGCCTGCCCCAGAGGCCGCCCAGGCCACGCCTGTTCCGTGAGCGTGCGGGTGTGGACATCCCTTTGTTCGGCCTGCGCCAGCGCCCGCCTGGCGCTGTCCGGCATCCACGGCCCCTCGCCGTTCGGTGCCTGCGGTTGAGGCAACCGCGGCGCGAAGATACCATGGCTGCGCCTTGAGGGTGTGATTGGTCAGTCTGAACTGTGGCGTCGCCGTAATGCTCGGCAGGAGGCGCTACGATGAAGCCGCAGACGGCGGTGTTTCGGCTCGTGGTCATGGCTGTGCTGTTTGGAGTTCCAGTCAGGGGACTGCTGGCGGACCTGGTGATTGTGGAAAACGGTGAGGCTCGTGCAGCGGTCTACGTGGCGGCTCGCGTCATGGAAGACGGGAATAGCCCGGAGCCGGGGCACGTTTGGGGCGTCCAGGATGCAGAAGGCAACCGGCGCCGCCTGCGAGAGTCTGTCAAGGACCTGGTGTTCTATGTCGAGAAGATGTCAGGGGCACGGCTCGATGTCGTCGGAGGCGTGCCCCAGCCAGGTGATGCGCGCATTCCCATACTCATAGGTGAGGTGGCGGCCGAGAGGTTCGGGCCGCCGGAGACGCACGCCGTTCTGGGACAGGGCTTCCGCATGGTCGTGGGCCCCAATGGCGTGGGCCTGATAGGGGAGTCGGACCTTGGCACCAGCTACGCGATTTACGAGCTGCTGCACCGCCTCGGGTGCCGATGGTACATGCCCTCTGAGATGGGAGAGGTGGTCCCCGAGAGGAAGATTGTCGCGCTGGCCGAAACAGATTTCTCCTTTGCGCCTTACACCCTCTACCGGGGCATCTGGTACTGCGACAATGACTACGCGCGGCGCAACCGGATGGGCGGGCTGCTGCTCAATGCGGGTCACGCCCTGGAGCTCAGCTACCTGAGCAAGGAGCAGCTTCAGGAGCACCCGCAGTGGATAGCGACGGTGGACGGCAAGCCGAACCCGTACCGGTTGAAGTGGAGCGCGCCGGGACTGGCGGAGGCGATTGCCGATACGATCGTTGCGCGGCTCGACAAGGAGCCCACCACGCTCTCGGTTTCGTTGTCGCCCGATGATGGGCTGGGCTTTGACAACTCGCCTGAGGATCGGGCACTCGATGCCGGGGACTGGGACCCGGTCTTCGGCGAGGTCTCGATCACGGACCGGCTTATCTGGTTCTGCAACCGGGTCGCGGGCCGAGTGACCCAGAAGTACCCCGACGTCCTTTTCGGCCTGTTGGCTTATGTGAACTACAACAGGCCGCCTGTGCGGGAGAAAGTGCATCCGAACATCGTGCCGCAGATCGCGCCCATCACCTACAGCCGCGCGCAGCCGATGACGGACGACGGCGAGCCGAACAACAAGGCCTTGCGCTACCTGGTCGAGGGTTGGGGCAAGGCTGCAAAGATGACGTCCTACTATTTCTATGGCTGGAACCTTGCCGAGCCTGCCGCCCCGAACCCGTTCATCACCAAGTGGAGCGTTGACATCCCGATCATCTACGAGAAGGGCAACTGCAGGCTCTGGCAGCCGGAAACCACTGCGAACTTTGAGAGCACATTGCACGGCCTCTACCTGGGCATACGGTTGGCCTGGGACCCGCGCCAGGACCCGAGGGCCATCATTGATGAGTTCCACCAGGTGTTTTACGGCCATGCCGCAGCCGAGATGTCTGAATACTGGCGCTTCATTGACCGCCTGTGGGTTAGCACCCCTGAGTATTCGGGGTGTGGGTTCAGCTACATGCGACGCTTCACCCCTGAACGCATGGCACGGGCGCGCCAGCTCATGAACAAAGCCATTGCGGCCTGCCGCACGCCGCAGGAAAAGGCCCGCGTGGAGATGGCGGACCTATCCCTGCAGCTCCACGAGCGGTTCATGAAGCTGCGCTGGGACCTTGCCGAGGGGCGGTTTGGGGCGCTTGCTGAAGAGGCGCGGCAGTACCGCGCCTGGATCGAGCAGCTTGCCCTGGACTATCGGCCACAGTTCGCCTTCGGCTACATGCCGTGGGTTTACGGCGGGAAGGGCGGCTCGCTCTACAGCGCCTACTTCGCCGCTTTCTTCCAGCCCGCCTACGACGACGCCACGCGCATATGGAGGGACTTCCTGATCCTCACGACGCCCCCCCTGCGGCAGTGGCGCTACTGGGCTGACGAGCAAAAGCGGGGTGAGGCTGCCGGAGCGGCCCGCGAAGACTTCGACGACAGCGCCTGGAAAGCAACCGACCCCTGCGTCGAGACCTGGTCAACTGTTGGCTACCACAACTACATGGGTGCCATGTGGTACCGCCAGAAGGTTGCCCTACCCCAGGTCCCGCAGGGCAAGGGGGTCTACCTGTGGATCGCCTCCACAGACGGCAGCGCCCGCGTGTTCATCAATGGCCAGGCGGCCCCGTACGTGACCCCCCAGGGCGAACAGAAAGGCGACTTCAACGGCTACTGCCAGCCGGCGTCCTTCGACATCACGGGGGCCGTTCGGGCGGGCGAAAACCGGGTTGCGATCCTCTGTGAGCGCACGTTCCTGAACGAACTGGGGACCGGGGGGCTGCTGGGGCCTGTGGTCATCTACTGCCAGCGGGATTGACCGGGGCAGCGGACGGTGGGGCCGTCAGTCTTAAGGCATCAGGTCTTGAAACCGCCTTGCGCGCGGTGCGACAATGGTGGCGGCGGATAGTGACCTGGC
>CAYYNS010000278.1:0-3039 GCA_964473085.1 uncultured candidatus Brocadiaceae bacterium | reverse complement strand
TGACGACTGCATGAGGAGTGCAGGGCGCGAGCGAGAAATCGCCGTAGAACAGCCGCCCGATGTTCGCCGGGTGAATGCCCTCCACGTCTTTCTGGGGCGCGATCTCCATCTGGACCTCGCGCGGGTTGACGCCCTCGGGGACGGGCATGAGCAGGATAATGCCGCTGACCGCCGGGTCCGCGTTGAGCCTGCGGATGTAGGCCTTCAGTTGGTCGGCCGTCTGCATCGGCCCGGTTTTCTGGGGGTCGTGCAGCTCGTAGGCGATGCCCACTTCCGCACATGCCTTTTCCTGGCTTGCCGCATAGAACTTCGCTCCCGGGTTGTCCGTGGCGAGCACGGCTGCCAGTTTGGGCGGGGCCGCCATCTGTCGGACGGCTTCCCGTACCTGCTCCTTTATTTGCTCCGCTATCGGCTCACCTTCAAGCAGTTGTGCTGACATGGCAGCTCCTCACGTGGGGGCGGCCCCGAGGGGGCCGTGGGAAAGCAGCTTCTTCAGCTCCTCTTCGATCCATACGCTTCCGTGCGACAGGCAGAAGGGCCCGTGCCCCGGAAGCAGCACATCAGCCGGCTCCTTCAAAAGCTTCTTCAGTGACTCCAGGTAGGCCTGCCCATCGTAGCCGGGCCGGTCGCGGTGGGACTCTAGGACCGGGCTGCGCACCACGTCGCCACAGAAAAGGATGCGACGGCCCTCAAGCACCAGCTCGTAGCCCAGGCTGCCGGGCGAGTGTCCGGGCAGGGCGACGGCGCGCAGACTCAAGGCGCCCACCTCGATCCGCTCCCCGTCCTCGATCACCGTCACGGGTCCCTCACAGGGGACGAACTGCCTGTGGTAGCAGAACGCCGCCGTGCGCAGGTCGCCCGCACGCACGGCGTCTGCGGCGGGCGCAGAGGCCACCGCCTGCACGTTCATCTTCTGCACCGCGCCGGCCGCGGCGGCGTGAGGAAAGTGCTCGTGCGTAAGAAGCAAGTGACTTATGTCCCGCACCTCGAAGCCCAACTCTTCTACGTTGTCCAGTATCCCCTCCAGGCTCTCCCCGCAGCCGCAGTCCACCATCACGAGCGTGTCCCCGCTGTCCACCAGGTAGACGTTCGCGTCGTTGGCGGGCCAGTCCACGTAGACCAGGTTGTAGTCCTGCCCGCCGACAAGATAGACAGGCCCGATCACCTTCATGGCCGCCAGCCAGACCTCCTTGCGATGAGGGGAACAGCGCGTGCCGTGACATCCGGAAAGGGCTATTTAAGGCAGCCGGGGGCTTGCTGTCAAGGGCTGCTGGCCGCGGATGACGGGGCGGGCGGGGCGTTCACTCGGCGTAGTCGGCGATGGCCCGGGCGATGCGGTCTTCGATCTCCTTCATCCCGGCGTTGCTGCTGGGGTGCTTGTAGTCGTTGATGAGGATCGAGAAGGCCACTCGCAGGCCGCTGGGGGTGTCGGCATAGCCGCTCAGTGCCCCGACGCCGGCGAGGTAACCGCTCTTGGCCCGCACGCGGGCGCGGTATTGCGGGTCGTTCATCCGGCGTTTGAGCGTGCCTTCCTCGCCGCCGATCGCCAGGAGGCTGTGCAGGCTGTGCTGATGTTCGGACCCGGAGGCTTCAGCAAGCACGGCGCAGATGATGGCGGGCGAGAGGCGGTTGTTGCGCGACAGGCCGCTGCCGTCGGCCAGTCCGAATGGCCCCGCCTCGAAGCCCAGGTCCTCAAGCAGGGCGGCCATGCGCCGCAGCCCAGCCTTCCAGGTGCCCTCACCGGCCGCCTCGGCCCCTATGGTCTTGACCACCTGCTCGGCGTACATGTTCTGGCTGTGTTTGAGCATGGTGCGCAGGACGCTACTCAGAGGCGTGCGCCGCTCGGTCAGATGGCGCCACTCGCCCTTTGTTCTCAAATCTTGCTCGGCTGCGAGCCTTGCCTTTCCTTCCACGCGCACCCCGCCCTCCTGGAGTGCCGCCCGGAATGCATCCGCGGCGAATAGCCCCGGCTCAGCCACAGTAATCCTGCCCGAGCAGCCCCCCGCGCCGCGCCGCACTTGTCCGCCGACAACCACGGTGCGCGAGCCGGGCGCACGGCTGAGCCAGACTGAGTTCTTGCTGCCGTCCGTCTTGCACCGGTTAGATACCTCCAGCACTGAGACCTGCGGCGAGAGCCGCACCAGTGCGCTCTCGCCCACGGCCGCGCCCGGTTCCACAATGACCGTCACACAGTTGTCCTGGAAACACAGCGCGCCGACAGGCGCACAGTACTCCCGCCACTGCTGCTGCGCAGGCCAGTCGGGATGCACATGGCGGCGGTCGAAAAACGTGTCGTCCACGACCAGGTCGCCCGTGATGCGGCGGATGCCGCGTTGTTTGAGATAGGCCGTCCAGTTCTGGAACTGCGACAGCGGCTCCTCTGCTGCCGAAAGGCTGCCCAGCGTGGGGTCGCCGCCGCCCTGGATGATCAGGTCCCCATCGAGCAGGCCCTCGGCGGCATTGATGCGGCCTTTTGCCCAGAGGATCGTGCGGAACTCATAGTCGCGCCCGAGCTCTCGAAGGGCCGCTGCGGCTACGAGGATCTTCTGGTTGGAGGCGGGGATGAAATCCTGCATCCCGTTGCGCGAGAAGAGCACACGCCCCGTCCCCAGGACGCACACGTGAACGCCCACCCTGGCGCTGGCGAGCCTGGGGTCTGCCAGCGCGGCCTCGATCTCCTGCCTGAGGCGGTCGGCTGCAACGGCACGCGCTGCCGCAGGGACGAGGCAGAGCGCGTGCGCGGCGATCAGCAGCCCGGCCAGACGTGTCGCTCTCGCCTTCATGGTCAGCACATCCTTTACAGGAAATGCGTTGGCGATTTCAACACGCCGTGCGGATTTGCTGCCCCAGACCAGTTGCACGCCGCCCTGCCGCGCAGGCTCAGGGCAGCCCAAACAGGAACCCGACCACCTTGCCCGATCCTGGCTCGGACGCTATCGCGAAGGGGCCGTAGTAGTCGGCCTGGAGGCGGGCGTAGATCGGCCAGTGCCGCTCGGGGTCAGCCGCGAAGATCCGGATTCCCGCCGCGGGCAGCTCGAT
>CAYYNS010000277.1:0-3082 GCA_964473085.1 uncultured candidatus Brocadiaceae bacterium | reverse complement strand
AACCCGCACTGGCTTGAGATCATCAACACGCAGGGCACCTGGCCGCAGAACACGATCTTCGTGCGCAACCTCGACGGCGTGGTCCAGTACGCCCACTACAAGTGGGACGCAAAGACCAAGGACTGGCTCATGCCCACGGAGGCGGACTTCCTGGCGCTCCCCCCGGCAGTGGTCCTGCTGGACGGGGTGAGGGTGACCGTGAGCATGGACCCGATCATCCCGCTTCCGGGCAGCGCCCTGATCCGCGTGCTTGTGCCCCCCTACATCGCGCTCTTGGACGCCGCCGGCCAGGAGTGGGGCCGCGCCTACCTGGACGCCAGCACATGGTTCACCGCCACCATCAACACCGTCGGCGTGGAGGTCCGGGACGAGAACGTGCTGCTTTCAAAACGCGGCACACAACTGCGCACGCAGGACGCTGACGGCCGCTGGCGCACCTACTTCGACAGGGACGAGGAGTACTGGTGGCAGCAAAGGCTCACGGAGCTGGAGCCTGCGGCGCACTGGCACTACGAATACATGGAGTTCGGCGCTCGCCTGCAGCCTGAGCGCAACATGGCCCGCCTGCTCGCCCACCGCGACGTGGACACGGCTGAGCTGCCGGAGGGCGAGTTCGCCACGGCCGCGTCTCTACCCTCCTGGGCATACGAGGGCGAGCTGAACCCGGACGGCTGGCTGGACGCCGCCAGCGGGAACCTCGTCCACGGCGCGGCCAGCGCATACGGGAACAACTACGCCTTCTACCAGGTCCGCCCATGCTGGGACCCGCTCGACACCGGCTGGGGCACGCACGCGCCGGACGGCCAGTGGGAGTTCGACTGCGACGGCGACGGGCGCCTCGACGAGAGAGCAACCTGTCAGACATGCCAGGGGCACGGCTACGTCCTGGTGGAGCCTTCTGACGTATTCGGGCGGCTGGGGCAGCTTCAACGAGATCCAGACACCCATCGCCCCTCACCGCATCCGGACGACTACCAAGAGACATCCTTCAACGCCGATCACATGCCGCTGGTGCTAAGCGACGAGTTCTTCAAGTACGGCATCACGGTCGGAGTGTGGCACCCCACCGAGAGCCATTTCCCGACGGGGGAAGGCCAGGCCGCCAGCCCGCCGTACGGCGGGCCTGAGCGCCCGGTGGAATACCTGCTGGACGACCCCTACCCCGGCATGAAGGGTCTGCTGCGCGGGCCTGCTGGCAAGACTGCACGCCAGCGGGGTGAAATCCTGCGCCCCGCCTGGGGCTACCTGGCAGTCGCCGCCGCCAGGCCGCGCCTGAACCGGCCCGGCGAGCAGGCCGAAAGCGGCGCCCTGAGGGCGGGGCTCTACTTCGCAGACACCCAGGAGCGCCAGCGCTGGGTAGATGAGAACCTGAGCTGCCTCTACCTGAAATCGTGCGCTGAGGGCTGGTCCTACTGGGATGCGCGCCTTATAGCCCTCAGCCGCCAGGTGCTCGATGAGGACGTCCTGCTCGGTCTGGAGGAGCCGGCCGAGACCGGCGTCGGCTGGCTGATGCGGCGCATCGCAGAGGGCTCCCCCGCAAGCCCGCTCGCCAGCGAACAGCCCGATCTGCCCCCGGGCTACCACCGCTACGGCTACGTGTCGGGCTGGGTCAGCAGCATCTACGGCGACTACGACCCCGCCTATGCGCCGCTGCACGTGTGCCGCGACCTGAGCGAGCGCGTGCGCCCGCGCATGCCCTACCCCCAGTTCGGGCGGCCCTACCTGGACCAGCAAGGGCTCCTCAGGGACCCCCTCATAGACTACCTGAGCCGGCTCGAGCAGGGCGAGCGGGCCAGGGGCAGACAACTGGACTACAACCGGCTCGACGACCAGACCGTGCTGCACTAAAGCGGGCTGTCAAAGGAGGCCAGAGGCTGTGGCACGCCAAAACAGCGATGTCAGGCTGCGCATGTGCGGCCGCCGTGGAGCCGCCATGACCGAGACGGCGCTTCTGTGCTTCTTCCTCTACGTGCCCACGCTCATGATGGTGATCATCTGGGGCGACATGACGCTTGACAAGGAGCGGGCACACGCCGCCTCCTCCTACATGACGCTTCGCAACGAGCCGATTGACGACGCGGTCCTGGTGGGCCAGTTCTTCCCAACGGCCACCGGGGCGAGCGACGCCACCCGCAGCGTGCGGAGCGTGGCAGTGGAGGCGGACGACCTCGCGCCGGGCCCCACCTATACGCTCCCCGTCCCCAGCGGCGACTACGAAGGCCAGCCGCCGCCCTTCGACCTGCAGTACAAGCTCTACTCCCTGGCAGCAGGCGAGGTGCACGTCACGTTCGAGCTCCAGGCCATGCCGGACGGCACAATGCAGTTCGTCGGACACTGGCGCAGGATCGAGGACGAGGTGGCACGTTACCTGCGCCTCAACCAGATAGTGAACGTGGGCCAGTTCCCCGAGGGCACCATTGACCTGCCCGCCGGCCAGGTGCTGGACCTGGAGACAGAGGCAGATTCCAGACACTACACCCACTACGTTGATACCTTGACCGACCTTTTCAACGGCAGGTGGGACGCAAGCGGCACGTGGGCGGGCGGAACGATGGGCAACGCGCCGCCAACGCTTGAGTCAAGGGCGGGCCTAAGAACGCGTTTCACCTCGCCGTTCCTCTGGGAGCTGGAGCGCGAGCGCTTCAGGGGGCCGGCCAGAGAACAGGACTACCTCGACCTGAGGCTGCCCCGCCTTCAGGGAGAGCCGGGCTTTGAGATGCACTTCGGCGCCACCGACCTGGTGCCGCAAGACGACTCCTTCAAGGGCGGATACGCCTACCTCGACAACCCGGACGCCAGGCCGAACGCAGACCGACTGCGCAACGACCTCTACGAACTGTCCAGCGCGATATTCGAGCACCAGGGACAGGCCATCCACGAAATGGCCGACCCCTTGAGCAGCGAGCGGGGGGAAGGCGACCTGCGGTTCCTCACCCCGGGCGACCCTCGCCTGCCGGCTTCGGACTGACAGGGGCCCCTCGCCGCTTGCTACTATTGACGTTCAGATAAGTAACGGATCGCCCAAAGTCGCCAAGAACTGCAAGAGCGCAGACTTGAGGTGTGCCACGGCCAGCTTGCTGGC
>CAYYNS010000276.1:0-3092 GCA_964473085.1 uncultured candidatus Brocadiaceae bacterium | reverse complement strand
TTACAATCAGGCCCTCGAAAAGACGACCCACGACTACGACAAGAGCCGGATTCACATGGCCATCGGGCGCATCGAGAGTCGCCTCAAGCATAACGAAGCGGCCCTCGAGCACATGCACAAGGCCCTTGAGCTGGCACCGGCGGAGGGCCCCAAATCCGAGGTTTACCCTGAGCTGCTCGGGTTGCTGATGCGACAAGGCCAGTGGGACAAGGCGCGCACTCTGGCCAAGCAGTACGCCGACGAGGCAGGCAGCGAAGAGGACAGGACAAGGGCCGACCACTACCTGATACAGACCTATGAAGGCCAGGGCAAGCTTGCGGAGCTGGCGGGCGAGCTCCAGGAGCAATTGAAACAGAAGCCGGAGGACGTGACGCTGCTCACCCGCCTGGCCCTCGCCTATGACCAGATGCCCCAGGCAAGGGACAAAGCCGTGCAGGTCTACGAGACGCTCTGCCGCCTGCGGCCTGACGACGTCAGTGCCCACTTCCGGCTGGCGCGCATCTACGAGAAGATGGGAGACCTCGACCATGCGGCTCGCGTATACGGCAAGCTCATTGAGACTGCTCGCGAGACCGAGGAGTTCAATCCCGACTACGTCCGGCTGCGGGTGGCGAAGGTCTACGCTGATGCAGGCCGTAAAGAGCAGGCTATGGAGTGGCTGAAGACGATCTCCGAGACCGCTAAGACTGATCCGGGCATTGTAAGCCTCAAGGCCGACCTGTATGTCCAGTTGGGCATGCAGGAGGCGGCGCTTCGTTGTTACGACGACGCGCTGAAGGTGGCCGAGCGGCCTTACGACAAGGCCCGGTTCCTGTTCCAGAGCGCCGAGCTGCTCAGGAACAATAAGGACTTCGACGGTGCTGAGAAGAGGCTGAAGGCGATCACCGACGATCCGACGATGCCTGAGGGGGCGCGAAGGGCGGCGGAGCGGACGCTGGCCACGCTGCGTGAGGAGACGCCGGAGCCCACACCGGTGGAGCCGCAGGAAGGCGATTGAGCCGGCTTGGACAGCGCACTGGATGTCCTGTGAGGGCGCAGCCGTGTGACGCCCCGAGAATTCCTGGAGACTGTAGAAAATGTACGCAAAGTTTACAAGTCAGGGTGTAAGAATCCTCTGTGCGGTCCTTGGTGCCGCGTTGTGGGCCAGCGTGTGCGAGGCGGCGCAGCGCTCTGTGGCTGTGGGCTACGACTTTGAGGCCCCACAGGTCCAAGCTGTGGGCGAATACGCGCGGGTTCAGGTCGCCGGATGCCGCGGCCTTCAGCGGATCGGCGAGCCCGTGGTGCCGTTCCGCACAGGACGCATCCTGCTGCCGCCAGGCACGACTGTGGAGGAGGTTGCAGTGCTTGCGCTGGCGGAGCCGCAAGTATTGGGTGGTCGGTGGGCCGTCGAGTTCGGCCGCACGCCCATCCCCATCGGCGGCGACGAGGCTGCAGCCCGGGCACGGGCTGCGCAGGACAGGCCGAACCCCGATACATACGGGTCCGAGCGGCCGTATCCGCGCGCCCAGGCAGAACTGGTCTCCGTCCAGAGGATGTGCGGCTACAGCATCGCCATCGTCCGCGTGTTCCCCGTTCAGTATGTCCCCGTCAGGGGACAGCTCGTGTTCTGTCCGAGCGTCCGTGTGGAGCTTACGCTGACAGAGCAGCCGCCGGACGGGCAGGCCCTGGCGATGTTGCGCACGACGGGCCGGCCTGCTGCCCGCGTTGCCGCCTTTGTGGACAACCCGGAGGGCATGAGGGCCTACGCTCGCCTGAAGGGGGCACCCCCGCAGCCGCGGGTCTCCTATGACTACTTGCTGATTACGACGGCGGCCCTGATGTCCTATTTCCAGCCGCTCGTTGACCAGAAGGTCGCTGACGGACTGTCGGTGGTGACCGAGACGGTCGAGAACATCCTGGCGACCCAGCCGGGCGTGGATAGCGCTGAGAAAGTCCGCAATTACATCACGTATGCATACACGAACTGGGGCATCAGCTATGTGCTGCTCGGCGGCGACATCGCGACTGTCCCCTACCGCGGGGCGTACGGCTACTGTCTCGATCCCGATCCCCTGATGCCCTGCGATCTGTACTTCTCATGCCTGGACGGCACCTGGAATAGCGACGGTGACGGCCTGTGGGGGGAGCCCAACGACGGCCCTGGCGGCACAGACGTTGACCTGCTGGGCGAGGTGTATGTCGGCAGGGCTCCTGTGGACAACTCTGGGGAGGTCACCACGTTCGTCAACAAGGTAGTGGGCTACGAGCAGAACGGCAACGTGAATCCGTTGCGGGCACAATTCTTGGCTGAGGCCCTTGGGGGCGGCGACCAGGGGGGCGATTCCCTCGACGAGCTGCTGCCGCACTTCAGCACCTGGGACGTCAACTGGTTGGACGACCGCAGTGCCACGTGGAATGCCGCCCAGTGCATCAGCGCCCTGAACTATCCCCCGCACGTCGTTGCGCATGACGGCCACGCCAACCAGACCTATGTCATGCGCCTCTACATCCCCGACCTCGATTCCCTGACGAATGATTCCCTGTTTCTGGTCAACAGCGCCGGCTGCTACTCCGGGGCATTTGACTACTCCGACTGCATCGCGGAGGAGTTCTCCAAGCGCAATCCCTACGGGGCCTTCGCCGTGATCATGAACTCCCGCTACGGCTGGTACGCCATGGGCTACGAGTGGCTCTTCAGCGGCGAGTTCATGGAGCGGTTCTTTTACGAGCTGCTCCCGCAAGGCCACTCGAATGTGGGCATGGCGAACCAACTGTCCAAGCACGACATGGTGGGCAGCGTGGAGACAAGCGGCGACATGGTCTACCGGTGGTGCTACTTCGAGATCACCCTGTTCGGCGATCCTCATACGCCCCTTGGGGGCTACGTGCCCAGCGTGGATCACTTTGACTGGGCGCCCATTAGCTCGCCGCAGGCCCCGTGGACGCCGTTCGGGGTGACCGTGACAGCCAAGGACGCCGGCGGGAACACGGTCACTGATTTCACGGGCACCGTCGGGCTCAGCGGCTGGGGCGTCGAACTTACAGAGCTTCTTGGCGCCGACTTCGAGGCGGGCCTGGATGGGTTCACGATTGACAACGCCTACGGGGTCGGC
>CAYYNS010000275.1:0-3112 GCA_964473085.1 uncultured candidatus Brocadiaceae bacterium | reverse complement strand
CCTATGATTCGGGCATCTTTCTTGTTCAGTGCAAACACAACCGGCTTCTTCCCGGTCTTTGGGTCAGTGTAGTCGTAGAGCACCCGGATGACCTGGTCGCAGACGCGGTCATAGTCAGACGGCTCGACGATCCCATCGGGGTCTCGTCCTTTCAGGTTGACGTAAACGTAGACCGATCGTTGTGCAAAAGCCCTGGTCTTCTTCCAGTCCACGACCTTGTGCCCGGTCTTTCGGTCTTTCTTCCAGACGGTGAGGCCTGCCCTAGTCAGCAGTTCGCTGACGCTGAAACGCTCGAAGTCCTTGTCAAACCGGCCAGCGGTCGGGACTGCCCCGTGGTCCGAGGTAACGATCACAAGCGTTCCGTCATTTGACGCCTTGAGTATCGTGCCGACCATTCGGTCCAGGCTCTGGTAGAAGCCCAGTTCCACAGCCCGATATTCTGTCACCGCTTCCTTGTCCGGGCAGACTTCGGGGTCAATCTTGTTGAGGAAGGCGTGGTAGCAGTGGTCGGGGCAGTGCGCGTGCATTACGAAGATGTCCCATGGCGTGGTGGAGAGCAGTCGAGCCGCAGCAGCCCCGAGCCATTCGTTCTGCATATCTATGAGATCCAGCAGCGTTTTGCTGCCGATCCATCCTAGGCCGTGAGCCCCATAGAAGGAGTTGGGTATGGGAAGTCCCGGCAGGTCACGAAGCTGTCGGCACACGCGCGCCGGCTTCGCCCATCCGCTCGTCTGACACAGCGGGGTAACGTAGAGCTTCACGCGCGAGCCGTCGGGCGATAGCTCCAGAAGGCGCATGCGGAAGACGACTTCCCGGCTGCCGCCCTTTGTGCGTACCCTTGCCGTGCATCTCGGGCTCCAGGATCCGGTCCTCAGCAGCGCAAAGGCACGCCTGACATCTTTGCCAGGACAGACGTAAGCAGTGTCCACTTTGCGCCCCCTCGAAGCGCAGAGCAACAGATGCCACTCGGTGGCCTCAAGGGGTTCAAGGGCGTGGCGGCCGGGCAAGGGCAGGTCGGCTTCGACCAGCGCCTCGCTCTCGGGCGCGTTCTTCCAGCCCGAGGCTGGCTTTGTCTCAATAGGGGTAGCCTGTGCTAAAGGCTCGGTGGAAAAGAGCGTGTCGGCGCAGGCGCTGCATGCAACCGCCTTCTCGCCCGGAACCGTGCGCCATTCGTTGATGGCGAGGCCAGCACCCCCTATGAGAACGCCGCTGCGGACCGAGCGGCCATATGTGGTGGGGTAATTCATCACTATCGCGCGCTTGCCTTGTCGGGCAGCAGCATTCCAGAAGTACTCCGCATGGACGTCTTCCGCAAGAAAGCCCTGGTGAGTGCTGTCGAGCGGATCGCCTGGCCTGTGGACGTTGAAGCAAGTGACGTCGTGTGTGCCGAGCCAGGCCCCTGTCACGATGGTCGTCCAGTTGGGTGGCGTAATGGTTGGGTGAGGGACGAGGCAATTGTCAGCCCACACGCCTTGCCGGCAGAGCCTGGCCAGGTTGGGCAACCTGCCGCTCCGGATATGGCGGCGCACGGTTTTCACGATGGGAGCGTCGAAGCCGATTATCATCACCTTCGAGGCTGTCTCTGACATTGCCCTTCTATCCTCCAGCACATGGGACGCCGCATAGTCTACCTCAGCCAGTTCGGACGTCAACCTTTGCTCGGCAAGGCAGGTGACACAGGGCGGGTCGGTCGAGGCGCGGAGTCAAAAGTCGGCCACAGACGGGCTGCAACAGCGAAATGGCCCTGCCGAAGGCCGATACCCCTTGCCCGCCCCGCCTGCTCTGATAAGATAGACGATACCGGGGTGCTGGGCGGCCTGGCACACTGGCTGCGGCAGGGTGCTGTGGTATGGCACGAACTGGTCGGACGTTCAACGGCGCCTGGCGAAGGCAGTGCGGCTCGTCACCGCCGCCCCGTGACACTTCGTAAGGTGCACGCGCCCCTGAAGGATTCTCAAAGAGCGAGGCTCAATCCCGATGAAGATCGAGCGGATAGACGTGTTCCACGTGGACATGCCCGTGATCTATCCTTTCCGCACAGCGTTCGGTGACACGCACTGTGTGGAGTCGCTGCTTGTGCGGATGCGCAGTGAGGGCCTGGAGGGCTGGGGTGAGTCGGCCCCGTGGAGCCCGCCCGGCTATAGCGGCGAGTATACGGGCGGCGCATTCTCGGTGGTCTGCGAGTTCCTTGCGCCCCTGCTGCTGGGCACAGACATCGCCAGCGGCCAGCAGTTGCAGGACATGCTGCGGCCCGTCAAGGATAACTATTTCGCCAAGGCAGCGCTGGACCTCGCGTGGTGGGACCTCCACGCGCAGTCGAGGAACGAGCCGCTGTGGAAGGCTATCGGCGGCCGCGGTCCCGTGGTAGACGTCGGCGCAGACATCGGGGTCATGGAGACGGTCCCGCAGTTGCTGGCTGAGATCGAGAAGGCTGCCGGGGCGGGGTTCAAGCGGATCAAGCTTAAGTACCGGCCTGGCTGGGAGCTCGAGATGATCTCGAAGGTCCGCGAGGCGTTTCCGAGTATGGTGTTCCACGTGGACTGCAACGGCGCCTACAGCCTGAGCGACCTGCCGATGTTCCGGGAGCTCGACCACTTCGGCCTCGCCATGATCGAGCAGCCGCTGGCTCACGACGATCTGATAGACCACGCCGAGCTGCGCAGACAGATGCGCACGCCCATCTGCCTGGACGAATCCATCACGACCGCCGCAAGAGTGAAGCAGGCAGCGCGAATCGGCGCCTGCGACTGGGTGAACATCAAGCACGGCCGCGTGGGGGGCCTCACCAATGCGCTGGCGATCCACGACCTTTGCAGGGCGAGCGGCATCAAGAACTGGATCGGGGGGATGCTCGAGTCATCGGTCGGGCAAGGATTCTCTATCGCCCTGACATGCCTTGACAACGTGAGGTATCCTTCGGACATCTTTCCGAGCAGCCGCTTCTACAGTCAGGATCTGGGCGAGCCCGAGCTCGCCCTGCACGCGCCGTCGCAGGTGAGTGCGCTGGACCGTCCGGGGATCGGGTTCAAGCCGAACCCGAAGCGGCTAAAGGAGCTTACACGCCGCCAGGCGTCGTTCGAGTGAGCCTGCTTTCGACCGCCGCTTCCTCCTG
>CAYYNS010000274.1:0-3116 GCA_964473085.1 uncultured candidatus Brocadiaceae bacterium | reverse complement strand
GCCGAGATGGCCGCGCTGGGCCTGCCAGTGCCTCCCGGATTCACCATCACCACCGAGGTCTGCACCGGGTACTACAAACACAGGGGCCGCTATCCGAAAGAGCTCAAAGCCCAGGTTGAGAGGGATCTCGGCAGGGTTGAGCAGGTGATGGGCCGCAAGTTCGGCGACCCGCACGACCCGCTGCTATTGTCGGTGCGTTCCGGCGCGCGCTCGTCCATGCCCGGCATGATGGAGACCGTGCTCAACATCGGCCTGACCACCAAGGCCATCCCCGGCCTGATCGCAAAGACCGGCAACCCGCGGTTCGTCTACGACGCCTACCGCAGGCTCATCATGATGTACTCGGACGTTGTCATGGAAAAAGCTGCTGGCATCGAACCTGCGGAGGGCAGGGGCATCCGGCTCCAGCTCGAGCGCCTGATGGCCCGCATGAAGGAGGCGCGCGGCGTCAGCAAGGACACTGACCTGACGGCGGAGGACCTCCAGGTCCTGTGCGATGAGTTCAGGGCCAGGGTTCAGGAGGTGCTCGGCAAGCCGTTCCCGGACGACCCGGTGGATCAACTCTGGGGCGGAATCGGGGCCATCTTTCAGTCCTGGATGGGCAGGCGCGCCGTGGCCTACCGCCGCATCGAGAAGATCCCCGATGACTGGGGCACGGCGGTCAACGTGCAGGTGATGGTGTTCGGGAACATGGGGGACAACTCGGGCACAGGCGTGGGCTTCACGCGCGACCCTGCGACCGGCGCGAACGTGTTCTATGGCGAGTGGCTCCCCAACGCGCAGGGCGAGGACGTGGTGGCGGGCATCCGCACTCCGCTGCCCGTGAACGAGGCCGGCAAGACGGAGCACAACAGGCACCTGCCCAGCCTCCAGACGGCCATGCCGCAGGTCTACCGCCAGCTCAACGCGCTCCAGAAGAAGCTGGAACGTCATTACCGCGACATGCTCGACATCGAGTTCACCATCGAGGAAGGGCGCCGGTGGATGCTCCAGTGCCGCGTGGGCAAGCGCAACGGCGTGGCGGCCGTGAAGATGGCTGTGGACATGGCCAAGAGCAGGCTGATCACGCGTCAGGAGGCCGTGCGCAGGGTCAGGCCCGACGCGCTGATCCAGGTGCTGCTGCCGATGGTGGACCCGCAGGCCGAACGCAACGCCAGGCCCCTGGCCAAGGGGCTGCCCGCCGGGCCGGGCGGAGCGCACGGCATGATCGTCTTCACTGCCGACGAAGCCGCTCGCCGCGGCAAGGAGCTCAAGGAGAGGGTCATCCTGGTGCGCAATGAGACCAGCCCCGAGGATGTCCACGGCATGCACGCTGCCCAGGCGATCCTGACCGCACGGGGCGGCATGACCAGCCACGCGGCGCTTGTGGCCCGCGGCTGGGGCAAGTGCTGCATCGTCGGATGCGCTGCCCTCGACATTGACATGGATCAGAGGCGCCTGTGCGTGGATGGCAGGGTGCTCAGGGAAGGCGACTGGATCACGCTCAACGGGACGGCCGGGCTTGTCTACGAGGGCAAGCTGCCGCTGGTCTCGCCCGACCTCGAACACAATCAGGAGTACCGCCGGCTGATGAGGTGGGTTGACTCGCTGCGCAAGATGGGCGTGCGGGCGAACGCCGATACCCCCCAGGACGCCCGGCAGGCCGTTGCATTCGGGGCGGAAGGAATTGGGCTGTTCAGGACTGAGCACATGTTCTATGGGGAAGGCTCTGCCGAGCCGCTGTTCCTGCTGCGTAAGATGATCGCCAGCGCCACCGAGGCACAGCGGCGCAAAGCGCTGGACGAGCTGTTCCCGTTCATGAAGAGCGATATCAGGGCAACCCTGCAGGTGATGGGGGGGCGGCCGGTGACGATACGGCTGCTCGATCCGCCGCTCCACGAGTTCGTGCCTCACGAACCGGCAAGGCTCAAGGAACTGGCCGACAGCCTGGGCGTCTCTGTGGATGACCTGGAGAGGCGGGTTTCGGCGCTCAGGGAGAGCAACCCGATGATGGGCCACCGGGGGGTGCGACTGGGCATCACCTATCCCGAGGTCAGTGAGTACCAGGTCAGGGCGATCCTGGAGGCCGCCGCCGAGCTCATCAAGGAGGGCAAGCGGGTGATGCCAGAGATCATGATCCCCGTCACGTGCACGGCTGGGGAGCTTGAGCACCAGCTCCAGATCTGCCGCCGGGTGCACGAGGACGTGTGCCGGCGGCTGGGGCTGAAGCGCGTCCCTTACCTGTTCGGCACCATGATCGAGATCCCGCGCGCCGCCCTCACGGCGGGCAAGATGGCACAGACATCCGAGTTCTTCAGCTTCGGCACGAACGACATGACGCAGATGGGCTTCGGGTTCTCGCGGGACGACATGGGAGCCTTCCTGCCAGCCTACCTCAAGACCGGCATACTGCCCGACGACCCGTTCCAGACTATTGATCAGGAGGGAGTCGGCGAGCTTGTCCGCTTCGGCATCGAGCGGGGCCGGGCTGTGCGCAAGGATCTGAAGGTCGGCATCTGCGGCGAGCACGGCGGCGACCCGGAGTCGGTCAAGTTCTGCTACAGGGTGGGGATGGACTACGTGTCGTGCTCGCCATTCCGCGTGCCGGTGGCTAGGCTTGCCGCTGCGCACGCGGCCCTTGAGGCTAAAGCCCGCGGCAAGCAGCCCGAAGGAGACTGAGGGCGATCCGCCTCGACGGGACGGGTTGCATGGCCCAGCTGGAGAGGCCCCGGAGCCGGCCATGTCGGCTCCGGGGCCTTTTCGTTGTAGCGGCGGCGCGCTTGAGCCACCTCTGGCGGTGAATTACACTCTGGTGCGCGAGGGTGCGCCCGGGAATGGTGTCCGCCCCTGGCAGGCCACAGGAGCGCCTGTCTGCATGCGGACAGGCACAGGCAGAAGGAGAGGTGGCAGCGATGACTGTTGAGGAACGTGTCGAGAAGCTGGAGCGGGAACTGGCAGGCGCAAAGCGGCGCAGCATGGCTCTCGTGGCGGGCCTCTGTGTGCTCGGCGTGGTCTGGCTGGGCGGGCGGAGCATGGACACCGCGCAGGCCCAGGCGGGTGTAGCGGAGCTCGTGCGCGCCCAAAAGTTCGAGCTTGTAGACGAGCGCGGCAAGGTCTGCGCCGAGCTGGGGCTGATC
>CAYYNS010000273.1:0-3122 GCA_964473085.1 uncultured candidatus Brocadiaceae bacterium | reverse complement strand
CCGCGCCGCTCTCGACCGCAACGCGGACGAGGTTCTCGATGTCGGGCGGTGTCTCTTCGCGGTTCCACTTAAGGATCACCACGACGGCCACGGGCGAGTAGTCGTTCCCGCGCAGGTAGCAGCCCTCTTCGGGAGGGTAGTCGGGAGCGGGTCTTACTTTCCTGACTTGCGGCGCTGGCTGCATCGCTCTTGTGTCTCCCTTGTCGTTTCCTCAGGGAGCCGGCCCTGACCCGGCGCCCCGGAGCAGGACCATCGAGCGCCCTGCGACGCGGCCTTGCGCCTGGACGCGGTGTTCCCACTTTCCGGGCTCCAGTGCTCGCTTGAGTCGCTTCTCATCGGCTATCACGAACGCCCCAGGCTCCCGCAGGGACTCTTGAAGCTCTTTGCGCGTGCGAACCACAGGCATGCGAACGTAGCCCGTGTAGAGGTTGTACTTGCCGCCGAACTCCGAAGGGAACTGGTAGACGGCTGCGGCCCCATGCGTCTGCCCCAGCACCTGGAGGGCAAACTCCCTGGGGGACTTGTAGGAGTCCAGGAAGGGCGTCAGGAACAGGTCCATCGGCAAGCCCAGCAGCAGGACGGCTGAGCTCAGCAGCAAGGCGCGCCGCACCAGGTTGGCCGACGACCTGAACAGGCCGACCACCAGAAGCCCAAAGGGCAACGCGACCAGCGGCAACGCCGCGGCCAACCGGGAAACAGAATAAGGCTGATCCGTGACCGGGCAGACGTGATGCTTCCCGACCAGAAGGTAAGAGACGTCTGCCAGGTGCATGATCCCCACGGTGAGCACCGCTCCGGTGAAGAGAGCTGCGATGGCTAACGCGGCGGCCGTCAGCCGACGTCCGGCCTTTGCCAGCCCCAGCCGCTCGACGCTTGGGGAAGCGAAGAACCAGCCACAGAGGATCCCGATCGGCGGCGCTGCGAGAAGGCGGAAGTCAATTCCCGCCGACCCCACAAGCAAAAGTGGCGCAGCAAGCACCAGCAGCCACAATGCAGCAAAAAAGGGGCCGGGCTCACCGCCCTGCCGATGTTGTCGCACGGCCCCGGCCACGGCCACGGGCATGATGATTATCCAGGGCAAAAGCTCAAAGAGCGTCCCGGCCACGGTGCGGAGCGGATCGGTCCTTGCGAGCGCCCGCCAGAGGTCTGCCAGGCTGCGGGTGAGCGCGGTCGCCACAGCGTGCCATCCCCCGCCGGCGCGCGAGGCCAGGGCCACCCATGAGAGCGTCAGCGCCGCAAGAAGGCAGACGCCAAGCAGGTGCGCAGCTCCTCCCGCCTTGACGTGCTTCCGATTAGCCATACTGTATAGCAACAGAATCGCGCCCGTCGCCAGGGGACCCAACAGCCCGTCCGCCAGCAGGGCCATTGACAGCATTCCGTAGCAACAGAGCCACCGCGCAGTCGCCGCGCGGCCTTCGGCATGCAGCGCGCCGTGTCCTGACAGCAAAGCAGCCGTCACCAGGAAAATCCCCAGTGGGACAGGGAGGCCCTGCCGCACGTGCCAGAACACGACCATTGAAGTGAGCGTGATTGCTGCCGCCGACAGTGCCGCCTGCCGCCCGACGCGCCCGGCAACCGCAACGTACACGGCCAGCAGTGTGCCCAGGACAGCAAGGATGCTCAGGATGCGGCCCGAGTTATGCCCTGCCCCGGCCGTCCACAGGATGCCAGCAAGCCAGAACGGCAGCGGGGGTCTCGGCTCGGACGGCTCACCGTTGAGCCGCTGCACCAGGGGGTCGCGCAGGAGCACCATCTCCCTGGAGACCTCCAGGAACGCCGTCTCCTCGCCGCTCCATAAGTCACGGGCGAACAGGGACGGCACGCCGGCCAGTAGGACCAGCCCGACGAGCAATGCCACCAGGGACCTGTCATCGCGGAGCCGGCAATTGTCGGCCACGTCCCGCCTCGCGCCTTGCACCTGCCAGGGGATATCGCACTGCTGTTTCACCCAAGCTACGGGGCAGAGTACAGCAGGTAAACGCCCCCCGCAAGCACAAGGACGCCGCAGATCCCCCTCAGGACCAAGGCACCTTTCGACCGTTCATTCCAGTTCAGGTACCGCTGCACGAACTCCGTAAAGGTCCCGGCCAGCACGATGACCGAGCAATGCCCAGCACCGTAAAGGGCAAGAAGCAGCGTGCCGTAAAGGGCACTGCTGGCAGCCGCCTTGAACGTGACCCCGAGCATAGGCGCCATATAGGCGAACGTGCACGGGCCCAGGGCTATTCCGAACACAAGCCCTAGAACAAAAGCGGCAACCATCCCCTTTCGCCTCATCCCCACACGACCTGGAGCAGACCACGGGATCGGAATCACGTCAAGCAAGTAGAGGCCCACCAGGAAAAAGATGATTGCCACAACATAGTTGCCGTAAGGTCCCACGTCGCCGAGCATCCGCCCTGCGGCAGCGGTGACACCCCCGATGCCAGCAATGGTGATGAGGATGCCCACGGCGAACAGTGAGCTGATCAGGAAGGCGCGCCTTGTGCACATGCGCCCTTGCGCGTCAACGAAGCCCACGATGAGCGGAATGCTAGCAAGGTGACAGGGACTGAGCAGCAGGCTCAAGATGCCCCATAGAAACGCCGCGCCCGAAGTCAGCGAGCACCGGCCTCCCGGTCCGTAATGCGCGGTCCAGCGGATTGTCAGCCTCCGATGCCAGCCCCGACGAACCCCGCTGTTGGGCGGCCGCGCCGGCCCGGCCGGCTGACTGCCCTTTCCAAAGAAGGGCTGCGGCCACTACGGCGCCGAGCACAACGATAATGGCAACCTTCCACAAGCCCGTCCAGCTCAGGCACTGACCGGCTTGTGCAGCCGGAGCCCCCGCCTCGCCGCCTTCACACGCACGGTCTGATGAGCACCCTTCCGCCTCGGGCGCTTCATGCCCTCTCACACGCAACCTCTAGAAGGTTTGAATCCCTAACAAGACGAATCCCACATCAACTATCCACCGCAAAGCAAAGGCGCAAGGCACGCAATCCTGATCCGGCGCCGCGCTGCGACTGCTGCTGCTTTGCCGATTCACTCAGCCAGCCAAGTCTTGATTTCGGCCACAGCCGGTATCTTACCCTGGCACTTCAGCTCCCCGTCTAGAACCACGGCCGGGGTCATCATGACTCCCC
>CAYYNS010000272.1:0-3137 GCA_964473085.1 uncultured candidatus Brocadiaceae bacterium | reverse complement strand
GGCAAGCCTTGACAGCCTGAGCTGAGCGTCAGTATACTCCCGCCGCTGGTGGCGTCATGTCGGAAGTCGGCGCCCGCCCTGCTGGCGTCAAATCTCACAGGGAGGCAGAAGCCCGATGCTCTCCCCGCAGATCGTGGAAGGCCTTGTGAAGGACAGGGCTGCCTGGCCGCGCGCGCAGGTGTCGCTGGTGCTGCTTGTGCTGGACGGTGTGGGTGACATCCACCATCCGGACTTCGGGATGCGCACGCCGCTGGAGGCCGCCCGGACGCCGAACCTGGACGATCTTGCGCGCCGCAGCGCGCTGGGGCGCATCGTCCCCGTGGATCACGGCATCACCCCTGGCAGCGGCCCAGCCCACCTGGGGCTGCTCGGCTACGACCCGCGTCAGGTCGAGATCGGGCGCGGCGTGCTGGAGGCCGTGGGGCTGGACATGGACCTGCGCGGGGGCGACGTGGCCGCGCGGGCCAACTTCTGCACGCTCAGGGACGGCATCGTGGTGGACCGCCGCGCGGGCCGGCCCGCAACAGAGGTCAGCGCGCAGAAGGTCGGGTTGCTTCAACAGAATGTCCGTCGCATCGAGGACGTCGAGGTGATCCTGCGGGCGGGCAAGGAGCACCGGTTCGCCGCGATCTTCCGCGGGGAGGGCCTCGCCGAGGGCGTCAGCGACACCGACCCGCACGAGAACGGCGAGCCGATCCGCAAGGCGGAGGCGCTCCGGCCGGAGGCTGCCAAGATCGCCCGCATCGTCAACGAGTTCCATCGCCGTGCCCAGGAGGTGCTGGCGGGGCAGGAGCCGCTCAACGCCGTCCTGATGCGCGGACTGGCCGCCCTGCCGCACATTCCCAGCATGGAGCAGCGGCTCAAGCTGCGCTCCTGCGCCGTCGCGGCCTACCCCATGTACCGCGGCCTTGCCAGGCTGGCGGGCATGAAGGTGCTGGAGGCGGGCCCGACGGCCGAGGAGGCGTTCCGCGCATACGCCCGGAACAAGGACCGCTTCGACTTCTGCTTCATCCACGTAAAGGGCACCGACGCGGCCGGAGAGGATGGGGACTTTGACCGCAAGGTGGGCGTCATCGAGGAGGTGGACGGCGCCCTGCCGATCATCCTGGGGGCGCGCCCAGAGGCGCTTGCGATCACCGGCGACCACTCGACGCCGTGCTGCATGAGGCTGCATAGCTGGCACCCCGTGCCGCTGCTTTTGCATTCGCCGCGTTGCGACGCGGGCGGGCAGGGGCGGTTCACCGAGCGGGACTGCCAGGCGGGCGCGCTCGGCACGTTCCTGTCCATGCACCTGATGTCGCTGTTGATGGCGCACGCGGGGCTGCTGGACAAGTTCGGCGCCTGAAGGCTGCGCAGGCGGGGGGCAATGCGTGCACGGGTGCTGTCAGCAAGTGTCTGACAGCGCAAAGGCGACGCTTCAGTTCTGAACATTTCCGCTCTTGACCGGTGGGGGTCCATCTCAGGGACGTGGTCAGGTGTTCCTTCCCGCCGGTGTCTTTTTTTCGGGAGGTCGGGACTCATGCCTGTGGAGACCATCCGCTGGGTCGGCGGGGTGGGCGGGCACATCGAGATAGTTGACCAGACGCTCCTGCCCACCGAGTTGAGGTACGTCGAGTGCCGGGCGCTGGAGGATATACGGGGGGCGATCCGGGCGCTGCGGGTGCGGGGCGCCCCTGCCATCGGCATCGCGGGGGCGATGGGCCTTGTGCTTGGCCTCCAGCGCTCGCAGGCGCGCAGTTTCGACGAGCTCTGGCGCGACCTTCAGGGAGCGAAGGCCCGCCTGGCCTCCAGCCGGCCCACGGCGGTCAACCTCTTCTGGGCGCTGGAGCGCATGGAACGCACGGCCCGGGACAACCGCGGCCTGCCGCTCGATGAGCTCAGGGAACGCCTGCTCAAGGAGGCACTGCTGATCCTGGAGGAAGACAGGCAGACCTGCCGCGCGATCGGGCGTCACGGCGCCGACCTGCTCGAGGACGGCCAGGCGGTGCTGACGCACTGCAACGCGGGCGGCCTTGCAACCTCTGGCTATGGCACAGCGCTTGCTGCCCTGTTTGTAGCGAAGGAACAGGGCAAGAAGATCAGGGCGTATGTGGACGAGACGCGCCCTCTGCTTCAGGGAGCCCGCCTGACGGCCTGGGAGCTTCAGCAGGCAGGCATCCCGGCGACGCTAATCTGTGACAGCATGGCGGCAGTGGTGATGCAGCAGCAACGGATCAGTGCAGTGATCGTAGGCGCGGACCGCATCGCCGCCAACGGCGATGTGGCCAACAAGATCGGGACCTATGGGTTGAGCGTCCTGGCGCGGCATCACGGCGTGCCGTTCTATGTGGCCGCGCCCACCTCCACCTTCGACCTGAGCCTCAGGGACGGCTCAGCCATTCCGATCGAGGAGCGGGACCCCGAGGAGGTGACCTGGTGGGGCGGGCGCAGGATCGCCCCAGAAGGCACAGCCGTCTACAACCCGGCCTTCGACGTCACACCGGCGGTGAACGTGAGCGCGATCATTACGGACAGGGGCGTGATTGTGCGCCCGACCGCGGCGGGCATCGCGGCCGTTCTGAGGAGGGGGCTGTAAGGAGCAGCCCATGAGGGACTCGCGCAAAACCAGGCGACAGCTTGTCGCGGAACTGGAGGCCCTGCGCGGGCGTCTGGCGGAGCTGGAGGACGCACGCGCCGAGCGCATGGGCGCTGGCGGGAGCCTCCAGAGCTGGGAGGAGCATTTCCGCATCCTCTTTGAGTTCGTGCCGGATGCGTGGTGCCTTATCGGCGCGGATGGCCGCTTCGTGGACGGCAACCGGGCAGTAGAGGAGCTGACCGGCTACCGGAAGCAGGAACTCGTCGGGAAAACGTTTGAGGAGTCAGGCCTGCTATCGCCCGACCAGTTGCCCGCCGCGTTGCGCCGCCACGAGCAGAGCGCGCGCGGAGAGCGCACGGGGCCGCAGGAGTACGTCTTTACCAGGAAAGACGGCACGCAAGTGCCCGTGGAGGTCAGCACTTTCCCTGTAGAGGTCGGCGGCCGCAGACTGGTGCTGGGCAGCGCCCGCGACATCACCGAGCGCAAGCAAAAGGAAAGCGAGGTGCGCGCAAGCGAGAACAAATACAGGACGCTCACTGAGAACCTCCCTCAGAAGATATTC
>CAYYNS010000271.1:0-3157 GCA_964473085.1 uncultured candidatus Brocadiaceae bacterium | reverse complement strand
GAGTTCGCAGAGCTTCTCAGGCAGGCGGGCGCACGGCTTTCGGTCGAGCGTTGAGGTGTGCGCGCCCTGTCGAACGGGGGGCCTTTGCGTTCAGGCCGAGGCAACCCTCTGGTAGCCGACGCCGGGGGCAGGAGCTTCCGGTGCATCTCCCGGAGGATAAGGGTAGAGGCCCATGTAGTCACGCGCCGCCCAGCACTTGTCGGCGATGCTTGCCCACTGGTTAGCCCTCTGGTCGAGTCCCTCGGCGAGCGTCGTCAGGAGGCTTTCGGCTCCGGAGTGGGTGGGGCGGGCGCCGTATTTCGCGGCATGCTGGCGGAACACCCATGGCCGGTCAATGAGCATGCAGGGCCTCAGAAGGTTGCCGTCGTAAGGGATCTCCTCCCGGATGGCCCTGAAGAACGGGTGCTTGAGGGCGTCGGCGAGCGTGGTGGTGCGGATGTTGTCCACCGCGAAGTGGCAGAACACGCAGGGCTCGATGTCACCGTTGTTGTTGATGTGGAAGTAGCGCCTGCCGCCTGCGATGCAGCCCTGGACCTCCGGGCCGTCGTTCCAGAAGTCCACGACGAAGATGGGGTAGTTGTTGCGCAGGTAGTAGATTCTTTTACGCAGGTGCTCGCGCTGCTGGGGCGTGACCATGAGCTCTATGCTAGGGTTGCGTCCGACGGGGATGTACTGGAAGTACCAGCCGTAGAGGCACCCACAGGCGATCATCTGCTGGATGAACTGGTCGGTCATGATGACGCCCCAGTTGCCTGAGGTTGCCGTGACGCTGAAGCCGAAAAGGACGCCGTGCCTGCGCAGGTTGCCCATCGCCTGCATGACCCTGTCGTAGGCGCCCTGGCCGCGGCGGGCGTCTGTGACTGCCCTGTCGCCCTCGATGCTGACCATCGGCATGACGTTGCCGAGCCTTCCGAACTCGGCCGCCATCTGGTCATCAATCAGCATGCCGTTGGTGTAGAGCTGGAACTGGGAACCTGGGTGGGCTTCGTAGAGCGCGTAGAGGTCCTGGCGGACGGTCGGCTCGCCGCCGGAGAAGACGAAGAAGTGGATGCCCATCTGTTCCTCGGCCTCCGTGATCGCCCTTTCGAGGAGGTCGTAGGGGAGGTCCGTTTTGCGGTCATAGAGGGCGGCCCAGCAGCCGTCGCACTTCAGGTTACAGCGGGCCGTCACGTCAATGACGATGATGTGGGGGGCCTCAAAGCCGTGCTGGCGCTCGAACTGCGCTCGCCTGCCCCGGCTCAGGAACCAGGCATGGCCGTAAATGTTGCGCACGAAAGCCGCCCGCGCCCGGGGATTGAGCTCCGCGGAGATGCGCTGCAGCCACTTGCCAAACGGATGTCCCTGCTCGATAAGCCACCGGAACCGGCGCGCCTCACGCCTGTCGTTGGGATGAGAGGAGATCTTCTCAAACAGCGACCACATCTTGCACAGCGTCTGCGGTGACGCAACGGCCAGCAGCCTGCTGGCGCGGCCCAAGATTGCACCTCTGGCTAGCTGTCTGGTCTTCTGAAGCAACATGGTCGGCACCTCCCTCCCCGACGGCCCCGCTCCTTGCCATCTCGCACGCTAGCTCACGCCCTTTTTCTATAAACCTTTAGCAACCATCAGCCGCACTGTCAAGCAGAAAAATTGCCATTCTGGCGAGGTTACGCTGGACCGCGCTGCGACGCCATCACCATGACAGATGGGCGGGGACATCCCGCCAGAACGCCTGCCACTCACAGCACGCCACAGACGCGATACTGGCCGCCCTTCTTCTGAACCAGCAGGTAGCGGGTGGTCTGCTGGCCGGCGGACTCAAACTCCACGAGGGCCTTGAACGTGCTGCGCACCCTTTCGACCTTGAGCACCCTGACCGACTCTGCCCCCACCAGCCACGCAGGCACGCGGCTGCGAACGTCTTCGGGCAGGCCCCGGACCGCCTGCACGTAGGACTCGACGGCCTTTGTGACGAGCTGCCTTTCCCCTGGCGTCGCCTCCCTGGTGCCGCAGCAGGCCGAGCAGGCCAGAGCCCCGAGCAAGACGGCCACGCACAGGGCCCCCGCAAGGCCCGTGGCGGACCGCGCAGGCTTGTGCACCCCTTCTGGAAGCCCGGCCGCTGGCAAGCAGCGCCTCATAAGCTGGCCCTCCGCACAAGCAGGATAAGGAAGAACGGTCCGCCCATCATCGCCGTGAGCACGCCCACTGGCAGCTCGGTGGGGGCGAAGACGGTGCGCGCAAACGTGTCCGCCAGCGCAAGGAACGCGCCGCCCGCCAGAAACGACGTGAACAGCAGCACGCGGTGATCGGGACCGAGGAGGAAGCGCAGAGTGTGCGGCACAATCAGCCCCACAAAGGCGACCGGCCCGGCAACCGACACCACGGACGCCGTCAGGACTGATCCCGCGACGAAGCAGACGCCTTGCACGGTCTTGACGTCCACGCCGCGCCCGGCGGCGAGCTCCTCGCCAAAAGAGAGCTGGTTCAGGTTGTTCACCTGACATAGCAGCACCACGAGGGCCGGCAGAAAGATCGGCAGCACGGAGGCGATGCTCTGGTATCCGCGCACATCCAGCCCGCCCATCAGCCACCTGTCCAGCACCACCAGCTTTTGAGGCTCGGCCAGGTAGCGCACGAACATGATGACGGCCGAGCAGACCAGCGACAGCGTGATGCCCGCAAGCAGCAGCTTCAGCGTGGAGAAGCGCTCCCTCTGCCGCGCCAGCAGGTAGACCACGCCCATGATGCAGAGCGAGCCGGCAAGTGCGCATACCTGGACCGCGCCGACCACTCGCCCGCCGAGCCACTCAAGGTCGAAGAACATGGCGACGGCCGCGCCCAGGGCGCCGCCAGCCGAGACGCCAAGCGTGTCAGGGGTCGCAAGCGAATTGCGCAGCAGGGCCTGAAAGACCGCCCCGGCCACGGCCAGCGCACCGCCCGCCAGCAGCGCGAGCGCCACGCGCGGCAGGCGCTGGTTCCACACTATGTCCAGGTCAACCTCTGCGCCTGCCGGAGGCGCCCCGGCCAGTATCGAAAGCGTGCGGCCCGCCGGGATGGCCACGGGGCCCACGAACACGCACGCTGCCCCCACAAGCAGCCACGCTACCGCAAATGCGAGCAGCAGGGCGGCGAACCTATGCGCCGTCAGTTGCGGCCTCGCCTTTCCCATGCACTTTCC
>CAYYNS010000270.1:0-3172 GCA_964473085.1 uncultured candidatus Brocadiaceae bacterium | reverse complement strand
GAGATGGCCTTCTCGCTCATCCACTCGGGAGCGGCGCCGGCCACCGGCAGGTCGGAGATGTCCTTGCCGAGCCCGCCTTCCCGCACCATTTCCACGCAGGCTAGCAGGATGCGGCTGTTGTCCACGCACGAGCCCACATGCAGGACAGGGGCAATCCCCACGGCGCGGCATATCTCGCGCAGGCCCTCCCCGGCGTATAGCTCGGCGCTCTCGGGCTGCATGAGCCCTGCCTTGGCACACGCGATGGCAGAGCAGCCGGTCTGCACTACCAGGACATCGTGGCGGATCAGCTCCCTGACCATCTCCAGGTGGCCCCAGTCGTGCATGATCTTGACGTTATTGCAGCCGACCACGCCCGCCACGCCACGGATGCGGCCGTCAATGATGCCGCGGTTGAGGGGGCGGTAAAGCGCACGGTAGTAGCCGCCCAGGATAGTGGCGATCGTCTCCACCGTGTAGCCGGCCACGAGTTCCTCGTTTTCGGCCGGCAGACAGACCTTTGCGGGGTCGCGCTGCTTGAATGCCTCGATCCCCTCCTTGAGGATCTGCCTGGCGACGTCGTAGCCCTTGGCTTCCCGGAACTCGATGTGCTTGACGCCCGCATAACGGGCCTTGGGAGAGGTGGAGATGAGCCGCGTGTGGAAATCCGATGCGCAGTTCACCAGGGCGGGGAAGACGCACTGCACGTCCACGATCATCGCGTCCACGACGCCCGTGGCAATGGCCAGTTCCTGCTGCAAGAAGTTCCCGGCCACCGGTATGCCGTGCCGCATCAGGATCTCGTTGGCCGTGCAGCAAATGCCGGCGATCTGGATGCCATCGGCGCCGGCCTCTCGGGCGGCACGCTGGATGTCGGGCTCGTAGGATGCCGCCACAATCATCTCGGAAAGCGTCGGCTCGTGACCGTGGACGATCACGTTGACCGCTTCGGGGCGCAGCACGCCGAGGTTGACGCGGCTCTTGATGGGCTGCGGCCCACCGAAAAGGACGTCGCTGAAGTCGGTGGCGTACATGCTGCCGCCCCACCCGTCAGACAGGGCTGTGCGGACGGCGGCGCGCACGATGTGGACCGGCTCGTTGTCCACTCCCATGTGGGTGGCGTGGAGCGAGCGCACGATGTCAGCGTCCACGCCGGAGGGGGTCACCTCCGCATCCCGCCACTTCTTCTGCAGGAGATCTGGAGCGCGCCTGACCAGGCGCAGGTGGCCCTCCTGGCGCCCGAAATCCTCCAGGGCGAGCTCGGCGACCTCTTCGGCGAGCTGCTGAATGCCCTTGTTGTCCGGGCTGACGCCGAACTCCTGCGCCAGCGCGCGGAGCTTGCGCTCGTTCTTGACCTGGTAGCCCCTGGCTTTGCCCTGTGCTGTCAGAAGCAGCGTGTGGACGACGTCGCGCCCGTGGTCTGAGTGGGCGGCTGCGCCGACCGCCGCATGGCGGGCGAGGTTGCGGGCAGCGATGACATCGGCCGTGGCGCCGCAGACCCCGCGCGACGCCCCCTCGCCGAACGGGTCAATGCGGCAGGGCCCCAGCATGCAGTTCTTGCAGCACAGGCCCAGCAGGCCGAAGTCGCACTGGGGCTGGATGGCCTCGTAGCGGTCCCAAGCCAGCTCGTAGCCCTCGCGCGCGCTGTGCTCAATCATCTTCTGCGACGCGCTGTCCACGCTGCGCTTCGCTGGCTTCTCGTCTCCCATTCCGCTCCTCCCACACGCATGGTCACTGCACGGTGCATTGGGCACCTTGGCCGTCAGCACGCAATGTTCGACAGGATCTGTTCCACCCACTGCCGATGCTGCTGCGTGCCCCTGTAAGGGCAGGCGCCCTCGACATCAGAGGCTGCGATTGCCTCGTCGTACGGGATGCGCCCCAAGATGCGCAGGGGCGCTACTTGCCGCGCGACCTGAGCAAGCTCCGCCTCCGAGCGGTACTTGTTCAGCACGACGCCAAGCTTCTTTATGCCGACGTCGGCGGCGAGCTTGCTGACCAGGTGCGCTGTCTGGGCGCTGCGCCGCCCGGGTTCCACAACTACCAGCATCATGTCCACACCCTGCGCCGTGCCGCGCCCGAGGTGCTCGATGCCGGCCGGCATGTCAAGGATGACAGCCTGATTGCCCGCCAGCACCAGGTGGGCCACGAGGGCCCTGAGGAACGCATTCTCAGGGCAAAGGCAGCCCGTGCCGCCCTTCCTGGGCGCTCCCATCCGAAGCAGCCTCACACCGTCAACCTGGAGGGCAAAGCGCTCGGGGATGTCGTCCACACGCGGGTTGAGTGAGAACAGGCTACTATCCCGCCGCGCGCCCGTGCGTTCGCGGATCAGCTCCTGCATCTCGACGATGGGCGGCGGCTGAAGCGAGCCGTTGAGGCCCAGCACCAGGGCTGCGTTGGCGTCCGGGTCAGCGTCAATCAGGATAACCTGCCTCCCGCTATCAACGAGATACCGAGCGAGAAAGACCGCCACCGTGGTCTTGCCGACGCCTCCTTTGCCCGTCACCGCCAGCTTCATGTCTTTTCGCTCCGCTCGCCTGCCGCCGGTCCAAGCGGCGGCACAGCGTAGGCCGGGCGGGCACGCAAAAAACCCTCCTCCTGATGATACGCCAAGAAGGGCTTTTGTTCAAATACGTTGGCAGGCGCACGCCGCCGAAAACACCAGGGCCGCCTCCTGCGGTGAGCATAGGCCGCCCATCAGGGCCCTGGCACTTCTTGGCTGGCCGTGGGAGCCCTATTGGACCGCATACCCCGCCCTCTGCAATATGCCCCTGATGGAAACACAGGCGGGGGAGTTATCTGGAAGCGCCAGCAGGCTCGTGTCCTCCCGCTCGCATCGCTCGACGGCGGGGTCTTGCACGATCCTTCCGAGGAACGTGGCGCCAGGCACCGTGCGCAACCGTGCATCGTCCGCCCCGACGAACCTGTGGTTCGCCACGATGAAGAGGTTCTCGTAGTGAAAGCCTATCGAGGAGGCCATGTCACGGAATGTCAGGGTGTTTCGCAGCGACTTGGACGAGGGGTCCATGATGGCAAAAACGTCGTCAACTTCATGGAAGACCTGACGGTTGACGTGTTCCACGCCTGCCGGCGAGTCCAGGATCGAAAAAGCGTAGTTCCGGGCTATGCGGGGTATCAATGTCCGCAGGGTCTCGTTGGCTGCACAGTAACATCCCCGGGTCCACTTGACGCC
>CAYYNS010000269.1:1845-3172 GCA_964473085.1 uncultured candidatus Brocadiaceae bacterium | reverse complement strand
CACTACCACGCCCCCGACCCCCGCTCAACGAAGGCCCTGGCCTGCGTGAAAAACGCCACCGGGTCCAGGGGCCGGCTGGACGCGATGCGGACGTCCACCATGCCGTCCTGCGCCGCAATGCTTGCGCCGAGGGCGACGCCGCGAAGCCCCTCCGCGAACAGGGGAGGAACCAACTCCCCAAGCTCCATGCCCGTGACGCTCGCCAACGCATCGAGGTTCAGGTAGAACGTGCCGGCGGTCTGCGCATGCAGGTTGTCGTAGACCTGCCTGTACGGTGCCGAGCCGCTGAGCGGCTTTCCATCCTGCCGGGCGTCAACACACGCCTTGATCACCTCTGAGCGCGGGCCGCCAAATGCGCACTTGTCCACCAGTGCCCACACCAGCGTTTCGTAGTTCTCACCGCCAACGATGTGCAGCTTTACCCCGCGGTAGTCCTCCGTTGCGTGGCGGGGTCCGGGACCGGCTGCGTTCTCGATTGCTTGCAGGATCCGTCCGGCTTCTGCCGCGTCCCTGGCAAATGCAAAAAGGACCATCCGGTCCGGATCCGGCCCGGCGAAAGCCAGCCCCAACTCGCCGCTCACCGCTGCCGCGATCTCCTCGAAACGCACGCCCAGCTCTTTCTCCGCCTCGGCGAGCTGCTGATCGAACCCTTCCTGGCTATTGACCTCAGACAGTGAAACGAGGGTCGAGAACAGGTACTCCCGCACGGCCTGCCACGTCGCCTTGCCGTCCCCGATGTTGGCGCACGCCAGCATCAGCACGTCTTCTGGCACGAAGTCAGGCGCCTTGCGGGCGGCCGCCGGAAGCGCCAGGAGCCTGAACAGTTGCCCGTCCGGGTTCATGACGACCCTCACGCTGGCGACCGACCCGGCGAAGTCCTGCGACCACGAACCGCAAACCAGGTCCTTCAGATGGAGCACCGACTCCACCGCCCGTAACTCGTCGCGGTCCCCATGCTCCACGGACCAGTCCAGTGACCTCAGCAGATGCGGTACCGATACGTAAGCAAGCACATCATGAGCGGTCTGCCCCTCGACAGCGAGCTGGAACTCAGGATTGGCGGAAAGCGGCCGGGTCCGTCCTGCCGCCATTGCTTCAAGCACGCCCTCAAGGAGCATGCGGTCGGTGGAGATCAGAAAGCGTCCCGGCAGGCCCGCCAGCAGGATCTGAATCGGCGCTTCCTCCCGCATCTCCTCATGCCAGACCTCGTAGATCTGCGTCTCACCGAGTGCCCCCGCAGGGCGCAGCAGGGGCATGAGCAGCGGCGAGACCCACTGGCGCGGGTCGGGGTCCAGTTGGCCCTCCAGGATCACCAGCAGGTCCAGGT
>CAYYNS010000269.1:0-1745 GCA_964473085.1 uncultured candidatus Brocadiaceae bacterium | reverse complement strand
ATAGCACGCCCAACGAAACGTTCCATGGCCAACCTCCCTGCAGCACAGAGATAAGCAGTCCTTTCCTGCGCAACCGACCTGCAGCCGCGCATGACATGGTAGCCACACCCTGAATGCCTCGCAACAGGGACCCTCCCCCATAAGCAACTGCGGAAAGAGCGTGACAACGCTGCTTCCGGCAGGACGAAGCCAACAGAAAGGCTGTAGCTGCTGAAAGCTATCCTCAGCCCCTCCCCCCGGTCAGCTCCAACTCTGAAACGACCCCCAGGTGATCGGAGATCGGATCAGGCAGGGCCTGGTAGGAGAGGAACTCGAACTGCGGGGAAACCAGGATCCAATCCAGACGCCTTCTCATGCGGCGGAAGGTCTTGAGGCCGGAAGCCTCCGGCAGGTAGGCCTTGAGGTTGAGCTTGCTGGCAAGCAAGCGGAGCGTCGGCTCTCGGCCGGCCCATTCACAGTTGAAGTCGCCCATGATGACCAGGGGCTTGCCCCGCTGCCTCAGCCTTTTGATCACCTGCGCCACCTGTCGCCTGCGCACGGACGGCCGCGCAAAATCCAGGTGCACCGACACTACGTCCACCTGGAGGCCACCGTCGTTAGGCCACGTGACTGTTGAGACGACGTACCCTTTAGGGAACCTCAGGGGCACAGGAGGAAAGGTGACCGACACGGCATCGGAAAGGGGGAGCATAGAAAGGAGCGCAGTGCCGTAGCGCACCTCCAGTGCCCTTGCGTGATCGCCCCGAACGGCATGAGCGAAGCCCGCTCGCTCAGCCAGGTGGCGCACGTGGTCGAAGCGCCCGCTCCAGAAAGACGGCCCGTCTGCCTCCTGTAGGGCCACCACGTGCGGCCGTTCGCGCCTGAGCACCGTCGCAACGTCGTCAACGTTCGATTCAATCCTGGCGCGCCCCTGCAAAAGCTGATGCGGCCCGCTCCGCCTGCCATGCGCGATGTTAAGCGTCAGGACCTTCAAGCTCCATTCCCCATTGCCCGCCGAGCTTCGTGCTACACTACCACATCGGCCACGCTCAGGGCAAGCACTAAAAAGGTGCCCAGCTTACTGAAGAAGCACCAGCACGTTATAGAGCGCATGCGTCCACGCTGCTATCCCAAGACCTCGAGCAAGGTAAACGACGCCGAGCACCAGGCCGCAGAGCACGCGGAAGACGAAGACAAAACCGTTCACCTCTTCGCCGAGCGACCCGACGTGGTGGGCGGCGGAGAACAGCATGCTGGATGCCACGAGCGCCAGCGCAGCAGCCCAAAACTTGCTGAAACCGAACATCTCGTGCATGACCCACGCCCCGCCGCCGAGCAAAACAAGCCGGAACAGAAGCTCCTCGTAGACCCCGGCGCCCAGGGACAGCAGAAGCAGCCTTTCGGACACGCCGCCCAGCGCCAGGTAGGCCTGAATCGTTCCACAGACGAACCTGGCCGCAACGATCACCCCACTGAACATCACCAGGGCATAGAGCAGGCTCTCCAACACCATCATCCCCAGGAAGCCGAGGGACAGCGATCCATGCCGCTGCACTTCGCAGAGCGCGAAGATCGCGGCAGCAAGAACAACCAGATTCACCGCCGTTGTGGCGTGCGTGCCCAGCACGGAGAGCGGCCCCGTGATCCACACGTAGGCCATGTTGCCCACGGGGCTGCCGCTGTAGACGACACCGAACTGATAAAGGAGCACCAGGGGCATAATGAGCGCGACGCTCAGGCCCAGACTGCGGGACTCCTGGGCGTAG
>CAYYNS010000268.1:0-3201 GCA_964473085.1 uncultured candidatus Brocadiaceae bacterium | reverse complement strand
ATGGCCGAGCAACAGCGACAGGTCTATATCTACGACACCACCCTGCGGGATGGCTGCCAGGGGGAAGGGATCTCTTTGTCCCTTGAGGACAAGCTGCAGGTAGCCCTCCAGCTGGACGCGCTGGGCGTGCATTACATCGAGGGCGGCTATCCTTTCTCCAACATCAAGGACCAGGAGTTCTTCCGCCGCATTCCATCCCTGGGGCTCAAGACGGCCCGCGTGGCGGCATTCGGCAGCACGCGGCGGGCGGAGGCAACCGCTTCCAGGGACCAGGGGCTCGCCCACCTGCTTGCGGCCGAGACCCCCGTGGTCACGATCGTGGCCAAGGCCAGTGACCTGCACGTGCGCAAGGTGCTCCGCACCACGCTGGAGGAGAACCTGCGCATGGTCGAGGATTCCGTGCGGTTCCTCAAGGAAAGGGACCGGGAGGTCGTCCTCGACGCGGAGCACTTCTTCGACGGGCTGCGAACCGATCCCCAGTATGCCTTGAGGGTCTGCCAGGCAGCAGCGCAGGCGGGGGCCGACTGCATCGTGCTGTGCGACACCAACGGCGGCTCACTCACCAGGGAGGTCGCCGAGGGCACGCGCCGCGCCCGCGAGAGCCTCAAGGCCCCGATCGGCATCCACTGCCACAACGACAGCGGCCTGGCGGTTGCCAACTCCCTGGCGGCCGTCGAAAGCGGCGCCTGCCACGTCCAGGGCACCCTCAACGGCTATGGCGAACGCTGCGGCAACACGGACCTGTGCGTGCTTGTGCCGATCCTTGACCTCAAGACGCCTTACCGCGCGCTCGGGCCGGAGAACGTCAGAAAAATCACCGCCGTGTCCCGCTTCGCTTACGAAGTGGCCAACCTGATGTTCCGGGCGGACCAGCCGTTCGTCGGCGCGAGCGCCTTCGCCCACAAGGGCGGCCTCCATGTGGACGCGATGCTCAAGGACGAACACAGCTATGAGCACATTGACCCGGCCCTGGTGGGCAACCAGAGGCGGTTCCTCATCAGCGAGCTCTCGGGCAAGGCTGCCGTGCGGCGGATGCTCGAGCGCTACGATGTCACCCAGGACAAGGAGCTGATGTCGAGGATCCTGCACCGGATCGTGGCCCTGGAGAACGAGGGCTATCAGTTCGAGGCGGCCGAGGGCTCGTTCGCGCTCCTTGCCAAGAAGGAGGCGGGCCAGTACCGTCCGTTCTTCGACGTCGAGGGCTACCACGTCAGCACCATCAAGCAGTCTGACGGGCGCCTGGTGACCGACGCCACGGTCAAGCTGGTGGTCAACGGCGAGCGCGAACACACTGCCAGCGAGGGCGACGGCCCGGTCAACGCCCTGGACGGCGCCCTGCGCAAGGCCCTGGAGCACCACTACCCCGCCCTGCGCGATATGCAACTGACTGACTACATGGTGCGCGTCATCAACCCGAAGGCTGCCACGGCCGCCAGGGTCCGCGTGGTGATCCAGAGTTCTGACAGGTCACGCGTCTGGGGCACCGTGGGAGTCAGCGAGAACATCATCGAAGCAAGCTGGCAGGCCATGATAGACAGCATCGAGTACAAGCTGCTGATGGACCGGGCACCATGAGCACAGAGCTAGCCACGCGCTACGATCCCCAGGCCATCGAGGACCGGATATACCGGTTCTGGGAGGAGGGCGGGTTCTTCCACACCGAGCCCGACCGGCAGGGGGAGGCCTACAGCATCGTCATCCCGCCGCCGAACGTCACGGGCGCCCTGCACATGGGCCACGCCCTCAACAACACGCTCCAGGACATCCTTGTCCGCTGGCGCCGCATGCAGGGCTACAACACGCTCTGGCTGCCCGGCACGGACCACGCGGGCATCGCCACCCAGAACGTGGTCGAGCAGGAGCTGGCCCGCGAAGGCCTCCACCGCAGGGACCTGGGCCGGGAAGGGTTCGTCGAGCGCGTCTGGCAGTGGAAGCGTCTCTACGGCGGGCAGATCATCCGCCAGCTCAAGCGCCTGGGGTGCTCCTGTGACTGGGACCGCGAACGCTTCACGATGGACGAGGGCCTGAGCCGCGCCGTCCGACAGACCTTCGTCGAGCTCTACAGCCGGGGCCTGATCTACCGCGGCAAGTATATCATCAACTGGTGCCCGCGCTGCCGTACCGCCCTGTCCGACGACGAGGTCGAGCACGAGGAGCACAGCGGCCACCTGTGGCACATCCGTTATCCCTTCAAGGATGACCCCGGTCGGTGCGTGACCGTCGCCACGACCCGCCCCGAGACGATGCTCGGCGACACGGCGGTGGCGGTCCACCCCGACGACGCCCGCCACAGGCACCTGGTCGGGCGCACGCTGGTGCTGCCCGTGCTGGGCCGCGAGCTGCCGGTTGTGGCCGACGAGTGGGTGAACCCAGAGTTCGCCACCGGCGCGGTCAAGGTCACCCCAGCCCACGACCCCAACGACTTCGAGATCGGCCGCCGTCACGGCCTTCCTTCAGTGACCGTCATAGATGAGGACGGCCGCATGACGCTGGCCGCTGGCGAGCAGTACGAGGGCATGGACCGGTTCGAGTGCCGCGAGGCGCTCCTGGAAGACCTCAGGGAGCGCGGGCACCTGGACCGCGTGGAGCCCTATGTGCATTCGGTCGGGCACTGCTACCGCTGCCACACCGTGATCGAGCCCTACCTTTCTGACCAGTGGTTCGTGCGGATGCGCCCCCTGGCCGACAAGGCCATCCAGGCCACGCGCGACGGGGGCGTGCGCTTTCATCCGCAGCGGTGGACGGAGTTCTACCTGAGCTGGCTCCAGAACGTCCGTGACTGGTGCATCAGCCGGCAGATATGGTGGGGGCACCGCCTGCCCGTCTATTACTGCGACGGCTGCCGGGAGCCGGCCGTAGCTGCGGACCGGCCAAAGCAGTGCCCGAAATGCGGCTCCGGGAGCCTGCGACAGGATGAAGACGTGCTCGATACCTGGTTCTCCAGCGCCCTGTGGCCGTTCAGCACTCTTGGCTGGCCCGGCCGCACGCCCGAGCTGGAACGCTACTACCCCACCAGCGTCCTTGTCACAGACCGCGGCATCATCTATTTCTGGGTGGCGCGCATGGTCATGATGGGCCTGGAGCTAATGGGCCAGGTGCCGTTCTCCGACGTGCTGATCCACGGCACCATCCTGGACGAGCTCGGCCGCAAGATGTCGAAGTCCCTCGGCAACGGCATAGACCCGATCGAGATGATCGAGG
>CAYYNS010000267.1:0-3217 GCA_964473085.1 uncultured candidatus Brocadiaceae bacterium | reverse complement strand
GCTGGATGCCTGCGTTGCTCGGGCTCGGCGCATCGGGCTCTTGATGCAGCCTCGCTCTCGCCCGCCGTACGGCGGGTCGCGGCCACGGGAGGTCTTGATAGAGGCTCTAATGACAACGCAGCAGGGCAGCAGCGCCGGGGGCGAACTGAAAAGGTTCGGCTGGCAAGGCATCCAACTCACCATCCCCGCGGACTGGGAACTGGTCGCCACCCAGGGCAGATACGAGTCCGGCTACGTCGCTCTGGCCGATAACGAGGCGGTTCGGCTTCAGCTCAGGTGGGACTCAGGCCATGGCAGCGCCGATCCCTCCACAGCGGCCGAGCGCTACATCCGCCTCATCCAGAAGTCAGCCCGAAGGCGCGGCAAGACGGCGAAGGTCGGCCGGGGCCTGAACCTCGCCTCCCTCAAGGGCAAAAAGCTTGAGTGCTACTGCTGGGAGGCTGACTCGGCGGGCCTGGCCATGGTGAGCTGCTGCCAGGAGTGCGGGCGCATCGTCCACATCGTCCTGCCAGGCCCTGTGGGCGAGCCCCCGCGCAGGCTGGCGCGGACGGTCTTCGCCTCCCTCAGGGACCATCCGGAGGACGGGCAGGTCTTCTGGAAGTTCTTCGACCTGGAGTTCTCAAGCCCCGCCGACATGCCGCTGCGCCGACACGGGCTTCAGACGGGATGCATCCGGATGGCGTTCGCGGCCCGGCATGAGGAATTGACGATAGAGCGCCTGAGCCTGGCGCAGCTCCTGCTGGAGCGCTCCCCCCTGCGGCAGTGGCTGGAGCAGGCGCACCTATCTGCACTCAAGCACTGGCGGCTGGAGGTCTCGCAGACGCAGCTCGGGGCGCATGCGGGCCTGCGGGTGCGCGCAAGGCCGCCCATCACCGCCAACCCCGGCCGCCTGATCGGCCGACCTAGGGAGCTGAGGTTCGCCTGCTGGCATTGCGCTGACAGCAACCGCCTGTTCGTCGTCCGACACGAGGCCCCGTGCGGCCGCCCCGAAGTCCTGGAGCGGGTGGTCAAAGGCGTCAAATGCTGCCCCCAGTGACTGGAGGCGACATGCCTGGACGGCGAAAACGCGGCCAGCAGCCACCGATCCTCGACCGGAAGCGCGCCCTGCAGGCCGTGCCGGTCCTCAACCAACTCGTCACCATCGAACGCGACGCCCGGGGGCACGTCGTGCTCAACCTGCCGCGCAGGCGCACCGCTACGGTGCGGCTCATCTGCAAGGTCTTCCGCCTGTCCCCCTATAAGCGCATCGAACTTGACGAACTGGGCAGTTGCGTTGTAGAACTATGTAATGGGAGGAACGCCGTGTCGGACATCGTCACCGAGTTCGCGCGCAGGTTCCGGCTCAGCCGCCGCGAGACCGAGGTCTCGATGCTGACATACCTGTCCACGCTCGCAAGGCGCGGCATCATCGGCCTTGCGGTCCCCAAGGACTCGACGCGGTAGCGAACACGGTAGCGCAAGAGGAGGCCCGAAGTTGGCGGGTCAGGAACGCATCGTCGAGCGGGGCAAGCCCAAGATCGGGCGCCAGATCGTCCTGCCCGTCGGCAAGTCCATCGAGATCGCCTGGAAGAGCATCAGGATTCGCCTGTGGAGGTCCCTGATCACCACCAGCGGCATCATCCTGGCCATCGCGTTCCTGAGCTCCGTCTGGACCACCGGCGCCATCAACAGCGCCCTCCAGAAGGTCCCGGAAGACGACCCCAACTACGCGGCGGTCATCGGCGTGCTCCAGAAGCAGGCAATCGCCCAGGACAGCGTCGTCATCCGCGTCGGCATACTCGGCACGGAGGCTTCCACCAGCGGGCCCTCGCTCGCCTCACCCGCCGTCCTGGCGCGGGACAGCCTCCAGGAAAGGCAGGAGTTCAGCCCCTTCGTGCTGCCGACGCGCCCGAACGCCTTCCGGCAGGTCCTCGAATCTCAAGAGCCCGACGAGAAGCCAGACGCCCTGCTGGTGATATCCTTCCCGGACTCGCTCGCCGACCCCCAGGTGGTGGCGGCGATAGGAGCGTTCGTGGAGAAGGGCGGCACGCTGGCACTGATCGGCTACGAACAGCTCTGGCCCGAGGCAACCGACACGGCGGTCGCCTCGGCCTTTGACGCCCTGCTGCCCGGCACTGCGGGCGCGGGCCGCCTCCAGGCGAGCGCCAGCACGCTCAAGCCCTCCGGGCACGCAGCCCTGGCGGACGTCAAGTGGCAGGATCACCCCGTCGCCACTTACCTCAAGGTGACGCCCCGCGAGGGCGCAGAGGCGCTGGCGCGGGCCGGCGCCGAGGGCATCCTGTGGACTGAGCGCCGCGGTCAGGGGACGGTGTTCTGGTACCCCGCGGCCGGGGCCCAGCTCAGCGCCAGCCCGGCACTGGACTGGGTGCTCAAGGGAAGGCTCTTGGTGAACTCCCTGCGGTGGGGCGCGCGGGAGAAGTTCCGCGCAGGCGTCTCGGCCAAGCGCAACCTCTGGCTGGTCAGCCTGAGCCTGCTTGTGTGCATCGTCGGCATCACCAACGCCATGCTCATGAGCGTCACCGAGCGGTTCCGCGAGATCGGGACCATGAAGTGCCTGGGCGCCCTGGACAGCTTCATCGTGCGGCTGTTTCTGATCGAATCGTCCTTCCAGGGCGCGGCCGGCTCACTTGTGGGCGCCGTGCTCGGCCTGCTTTTGGCGTTCGGCAGGGCGCTTTTCTTCTACCGCGCCACTGAGCCGGGCACGGGGCACACCTACTGGCTTGCAGTTCACTACTTCCCCGTCTGGCGGGTCCTGCTCCTTATGCTTGTGGGCGTGGTGGTGGGAGTGATCCTGAGCGTCATCGCAGCGATCTATCCCGCCTACCGCGCCGCTCGGATGGAGCCCGTGGAGGCGATGCGCGCGGAGGCGTGAATCAAGGAGGCGCAAGCTTGGCGGCAGCAAAAGACACCGGCACCGCGCAACAGACCGTCGTGCGCACCAAGGACGTCAAAAAGGTCTACACGATGGGCAAGGTCAAGGTGCCTGCGCTCAAGGGCATCACGCTGGAGGTCTACTCTGGCGAATACATCAGCATCATGGGCCCTAGCGGAAGCGGCAAGAGCACCCTGTTCAACATGATCGGCGGGCTCGACAAGCCCACCTCCGGCCTGGTCTACATTGACGAGGTTGACATCGCCCAGCTCGACGCCTTCGAGCTTGCCTGGCTTCGCTGCCGCAAGATCGGATACATCTTCCAGACCTTCAACCTCATCCCCG
>CAYYNS010000266.1:0-3238 GCA_964473085.1 uncultured candidatus Brocadiaceae bacterium | reverse complement strand
GCACCACGCCCCTGTTTGACGATGTGAGGGAGGGCTGAGCGGCAGCGCAGGCGCAGTGTCTCTGCCGTGACCAGACACATGCAGGCTCAGAGGAACATCTCGGGCCGAGCTCGAAATGCGGCGCTCGCGATGCCCCTGCGGGCGGCACGGGACATCTACTACCGATACTTCGCCCTGAAGGTGGTCAGGAGACACGTCAGCGAAGCCAGGCCGAAGTACGAGGACAGGAACGTGCTGGAGCTCATCATAATCCCTCACGTGCTCTCCCGGTTCGCCCCCGCGGCGGTTCTCGATATCGGCAGGGAGGAGTACCAGAGGTTCTACAACGAGTTCTTCGTGGGTCGTGAGCTCTGGACCATTGACCGCGACCCGGGCAGACGGCAGTTCGGAGCACGAAACCATATCGTGGACGATGTTGCGAACCTGAGGAGGCATTTCCGCGAGGACTACTTCGGCTTCGTGCTGATGAATGGCGTATTCGGCTGGGGCCTGAACTGGAAGGACTCGATCGAGAAGGCCTTCGACGCCGTTCGTGCAGTCCTTGCTCCAGGTGGCATCTTCGTGCTGGGCTGGAATGACACGCCGGACCTGGTCCCCGTGCCCCTGGACCAGATACAGGCCCTGAAAAGCTTCACTCCCTATCATTTTGCCCCGCTGGGCGGGACCTGCTTCAAGTGCCAGACGGGCGAGCACACCTACAGTTTCTACCTCAAATAGCCCTTTTGGGAGTGGCGCCCGACACCGCAAGTTGCGGGCACGCCCGCCCGGGGAACGGGCACAAGGAGGATTGGTTCAGGCGCGGGGAGGCCCTGTCAGTTTGACAGCAGTGGAAAATGAGGGATAATATGGGCTTGTCAAATTGACAGCGTCCGGGCGCTCCGCCCTTTAGCGGCAAAGGGAAAGCCGGGGGCCGGAGCAACCTCGGGCTGGGGCCGAGCAGCAAAAGGGGCTGGCCCGCCGTACGGCGCGGCTGGCGCCCCCGACTGACACTGGCGGCGTCGCTGGCATGGAGTTTGCTTTCCCCACGGCCTGCCATAGTCTGCATGTAGGGTCAGAGGTTCCAGCGCGGGATCAAGGTTCATGTAGGAGGCATGGTTGATGGCCAAGATAAGGCCGATCGGCGAGAAGGTTCTTGTCAAGCGGCTGGAGGCAGAGGAGAAGACGCCCGGCGGCATCGTGCTGCCCGATACGGCCAAGGAAAAGCCGAAGGAGGGCAGGGTCGTGGCGCTGGGAGAAGGCAAGCGCCTGGAGTCCGGCCAGCGCGCTAAGTTCCAGGTCAAGGTCGGCGACCGCGTCCTGTTCACCTCCTACGCTGGCACTGAGGTGAAGGTGGACGCGGAGGAATACCTCTTGATGTCTGAGGACGACATCCTGGCTGTGATTGAATGACGGAGGAGTGTTCCAGATGGCAGCAAAGCAGATCGTCTATGACATGGAAGCGCGGGAGGCCGTGCGCCGGGGGGTCAACAAGCTGGCGCGCGCCGTCAAGTCCACCCTCGGCCCCCGCGGCAAGAACGTGATCATCGAGAAGAGCTTCGGCGCCCCCGCCGTCACCAAGGACGGCGTGGCGGTGGCAAAGGAGATTGAGCTTGAGGATAACCTCGAGAACCTCGGCGCCCAGATGGTCAAGCAGGCCGCCTCCAAGACCAGCGACATCGCCGGCGACGGCACCACCACCGCCACCATCCTGGCCGAGGCCATCTTCGAGGAGGCCCTCAAGAACCTCGCCGCCGGCGCCGACGGCATGGCCCTCAGACGCGGCGTCGAGAAGGGCGTCAGGGCCGTCGTCGAGGAGCTCAAGCGCCTCAGCCAGCCCGTCAAGGGCAAAGAGGACATCGTCTTCGTCGGCGCCATCGCCGCCAACAACGACCGCACCATCGGCGAACAGATAGCCGAGGCCATGGAAAAGGTCGGCAAGGACGGCGTCATCACCGTCGAGGAAGGCAAGAGCCGCGAGACCACCGTCGAACTGGTCGAAGGCATGCAGTTCGACCGCGGCTACCTGAGCCCCTACTTCATCACCGACCGCGAGAAGATGCAGTGCGTCCTGGAAGACGCCTACATCCTGCTGAGCGAACAGAAGGTCTCCTCCGTCCAGGACCTCATCCCGCTCCTTGAGCAGGTCTCCAGGAGCGGCAAGCCCCTGCTGGTGGTGGCCGAGGACGTCGAGGGCGAAGCCCTCGCCACGCTCGTTGTCAACAGGCTGCGCGGCGTGCTGCCGTGCTGCGCCGTGAAGGCACCCGGCTTCGGCGACCGCCGTAAGGCCATGCTCCAGGACATGGCCACCCTGACCGCCGGCCGCGTCATCAGCGAGGAGCTCGGCATTGACCTGAAGTCCATCGGCCTCGCCGAGCTTGGCCGCGCCAAAAAAATCGTCGTTGACAAGGAAAATACCACCGTCATCGAGGGCGCCGGCTCAAGCGCCGACATCAAGGGCCGCATAGATCAGATCAAAAAAGAGATCGAGACGACCACAAGCGACTACGACCGGGAGAAGCTCGAAGAGCGCCTCGCCAAGCTCTCCGGCGGCGTCGCCCAGATCAAAGTGGGCGCGGCCACCGAGGTCGAGATGAAGGAGAAGCAGCACCGCATCGAGGACGCCGTCCACGCCACACGCGCCGCCGTCGAGGAGGGCATCCTGGCTGGCGGCGGCGTCGCCCTTGTGCGCGCTGCCAAGGCCCTCGACGACGTCAAGCTCTCGGGCGACGAGGCCGTGGGCGTGGAAATCCTGCGCAAGGCCATGATGGTGCCGCTGATGCAGATAGCCGAAAACGCAGGCATGGACGGCGCCATCGCCCTCGAAAGGGTCAGGGAAAAAAAGGGCGCCTTCGGCTACGATGCCGCCGTCGGCGAGTTCTGCGACCTGGTCCAGCGCGGCATCATTGACCCCACCAAGGTCGTGCGCATCGCCCTTGAGAACGCCTCCAGCGTCGCCTGCATCCTGCTGAGCACCGATGCAGTCGTCGGCGAACTGCCGAAGAAGGAAGAGGAGGCACCCGAGCATCCAGAGATGCCCGAATACTAAGCGCAACACGGCCGGTCACTAATGCAGACCCCCGCTTCCGCCCTCTGGCGGAGGCGGGGGCCTGTCTTTTACAGTCGCCCCTGGATGTTCGGTCCCGGCTCCCCAACCCGCTCCGTCTGCCGTACGCCGGATCAGCACCCACCACTGTCTGGGCCTCGCTCCTGCTCCTTCTCCCGCCGCGCCATGTGGTAGTGCATCGCGTCAACGTTCTGC
>CAYYNS010000265.1:0-3242 GCA_964473085.1 uncultured candidatus Brocadiaceae bacterium | reverse complement strand
ACTGAGGCGCTGGCCCGGCGCAGCGCCGACGATGCGAAGCAGGGGCACGGGTTCTGCCCGCGCCCGAAGGCTTCGCTTCTTGCGTTCGACGATCCCGGGTGCCTCAAGGGCGAACTGGACCGCTGGGCTTTCCTCGACTGGCTCGACGCCTACCGATTCCCGCCGCACTCCTTCCTGCGGCAGCTCTTGGAGGAAGCGCGACGGGCTCACGGGCTCCTCCTGACCTCGGATCATGCGGGTGCGGGCGTGCGTGAGGCAGAGCTCTTTGCGCGCCCGCGTCATGCCCACGTGCAGCAGGCGCCGCTCTTCCTCCAGTGCATATGCCTCGTCCCCGAATGGGTTCTCTTCGAGGGAACGCTGGTGGGGCAGGATGCCTTCATCCAGGCCTGCGATGACGACGACGTCGAACTCCAGCCCTTTCGCCGAGTGCAGCGTCATGAGCGAGACAGCCTTGGCAGAGGCGTTCCAGCCGTCCACGTCGCTGATGAGCGCGGTCTGTTCCATGAAACCCGTGAGGTCTCCGCCTGGGTGACGCTTGTCGTACTGCCTTGCGTATCCGAGGAAGTAGTCGAGGATTTCCTGCGCCTCCTCCCTTTCCTCCTCGGGCACCGATTGCATGTAATCGGTCTCTCGGATCAGTTGCTTGACGAACGAGTAGATGGAGTTGCAGCGTAGCGAGGCGAGGCGTTCGTAGAGCTCGCAGAAGCCCGCCAGCGCGCCCTTTGGCCGTGGGCCGAGCTCGTCGAGCGCGGCCGTGCGGTGCACGGCCTCAAGGAGCGGCTGCTGGATGCGCCGCGCGATCTGCTGGAGCCTGTCAAGCGTTTTCTTGCCGATTCCGCGGCTCGGCACGTTCACGATCCGAAGGAATGCCTGGTCGTCGCGAGGGTTGAGCAACAGTTGCATGTAAGCGCGCAGGTCCTTGACCTCTTTGCGCTCGAAAAAGCCGATGGTATCCACCACCTGGAAGGGGATTGACCGCGCTGCCAGCGCCTCCTCCAGGGACACGGATTGATACTTGGTGCGGTAAAGGAGGGCAATCTCCTGCGGAGGCGTCCCCTTTTCTATCAGGGCCCCCACGGTCTCAGCCACCCACTGGGCTTCGTCATAGGCGTCGGGGAAGGCGAGCACGCGCACCGGCTCGCCGGCTTCGCTGTCGGTCCAGAGCACCTTTTCCCGCCGCAGCATGTTGAAGCTGATGCAGGTCGAGGCAGCGCGCAGGATGTTGGCCGTGGAGCGGTAGTTGCGCTCGAGCGTGACGACGTGCGTGCCGGGGAAGTCCTGCTCGAACTCCAGGATGTTCTCCAGGCGCGCGCCGCGCCAGCTGTAGATCATCTGGTCCGGGTCGCCGACCGCCGTGATGTTGTGGTGTTTGCCCTGCAGGGCGCGGGCTATCAAGTGCTGGGGCAGGTTCGTGTCCTGGTATTCGTCCACCAGCACGTGGAGGAAGGCCTCTTGGTACTGCTGCAGCACCTCGGGATGCGTGCGGAACAGCTCGACCGTCTTTAGCAGCAGGTCGTCGAAGTCCAGCGCGTTGTTCTCCGCAAGCCGTCGGTTGTAGCGTCGGTAGACCTCGGAAGCTGCCTGCTCGTAGAATCCCAGCGCCTGCCGGCCGACCTCCTCGGGATCCTCCAGGCGGTCCTTGTGAGCGCTGATCTTGTCCAGCAGCTCGGCAGGGCGGTAGGTCTCGCGGTCCAGGTTCATGTCCTGGATTACCTGCCGGACAAGGCGCGTCGAGTCCGCGCGGTCATAGATGCTGAAGGTCGGGTCGAGGCCGATGTAGGAGCTGCCCCGCCGCAGGAGCCGCGCGCAGAAGGAATGGAACGTGGTCACCGTCACCCCTCGGCCCACGAGCGCTTCCACGCGGCGGCGCATCTCGTCGGCCGCTTTGTTGGTGAACGTGATCCCGATGAGCCGGTCCGCCGCAATGCCCTCGCATACCAGGTAGGCGATGCGGCGCGTGATGACGCGGGTCTTGCCACTGCCGGCTCCTGCGACGACCAGCAGGGGGCCTTCGCCGTATGTCACGGCTGCCCGCTGCGGCTCGGTGAGGCCGTCGAGTATCGGGTCTGCAAGGCGCCTGGCCATGTGGCTGCGGCTCAACGAAGGGGCGCACTCAGCAACGCTGAAGGTCATGCCCCGCGACTTCTCTAGCGTAGGCTGACCTGCTCGCGGGTGTCAAGAACGGCTTCCGTCCGCTGAGGCGGGGTGCTGCCAGTGGCGGCCCAACGCGTCGTTTGTGGGGCCGGCGCTCAGTGCAGCTTTCGGTAAAGCCGCTCGCCGATTAGCAGGAGCACGACCCCCGTCGCCACTCCCGCGTAGATGTCCACAACGTAGTGGTAGCGGCAGTAGACGGTCGAGATGATGAGCAGGACGACCGCGGCCGCGTGTATCCACCGCACGACTGGCAGATAGCGCCAGGAGAAGTAGAGCGCGCACAAGGCTACCGCCACGTGGCTGCTGGGGAAGGCGGCGCCGTGAGCCTCGAAATGCGCGTATATGAATGCCATCACGTGGAAGAACGGGCCGGCCCTGACCGCTTGCGGAAACTCCAGCGGATGGAAGGGCAGGTCCTCTTGTCCCTCGAAGCCGTTGACGGGAACCTGCAAGACCCTTGGCCCGACTACCGGCAGGAAGATGTAGATGAGGTAGCAGACATAGAACACGAAGGACACGATCGAGACGTAGTGGAAGAACCGCTCTTTGTTCTGGAAGTACAGCGCAGCGCCAACGCCTACGATCATGACGTAGTACGAGAAGTATGATGCGTAGAAAAGCTCGCTCACCGGCAGATGCGGGAGTTTTTGCATGAAGGCCACGCTTGGCTGAAGGCCGAAGAGCCGCTCGTCAAGGCCCATGAAGAACCGGTCGAAATAGCCGGTCACGACCATCTGGTTGAGCAGGCCAGTTTCGCGGTAGAAAGCGGCGTAGAGGATGATGGGATAGAAGTGCCGCAGGATGTCAAGAAAGCCCTTGTCGGGGTGAGCCGCGTTGGCATGGATCAGCAGTTGGACCACAACGAGGCAAGTGACGTGTGCGGCCACAAGCACGCGCCAGTTGGGCAGGCCGCGCCCGAAGATGAGCACCAGCAGCCCTACGATCGCTACGTAGCTCTGCGTGGCGTAGTCAATGAACCTGTAGTGTCGCACTGTGTAGGCAGCCCAGGGACATCGAGCGGCAGCCAAACGGCACCACTTAGGCCCGCGCCCAAGCATGTGCGCGCTTGGGTAGGACAGGGCGCATAG
>CAYYNS010000264.1:0-3246 GCA_964473085.1 uncultured candidatus Brocadiaceae bacterium | reverse complement strand
CAGCCGTGCGGCACGGCCAGCAAGCTGGCCGTGGCACACCTCAAGTCTGCGCTCTCACAGTTGTTGGCGACTTCGGGCGATCCGTTACTTATCTGAACGTCAATAAGAGGAGCAGCCGATGGCGAAGGACAAGGTCAGGATCGGCGTCGTAGGCGTTGGCGGCATGGGAGCCGCACACTGCAATTGCGCCCAGCGCGTGGAGGAGGTTGCGCTGGCCGCAGTGGCGGACATTGACGGCGCTCGCGCCAGGGAAGTGGGCGAGCAGTTCGGCGTGCCCTGGTTCAGCTCTCACGAGGAGCTGATAGGGGCGCGGCTGGTGGATGCCATTACGATCGCCACGCCGCATTACTTTCACCCTCCGATCGCGATTGATGCCTTCCGGGCTGGCCTGCACGTGCTCAGCGAGAAGCCGATCGGGGTGCAGATCGGTGAGGCCGAGAAGGTGGTGAAGGCGGCGCGCGAGTCGGGCAAGGTCTTCAGCGTCATGTTTCAGCGCCGCACCGAACCGGCCGTGCGCAAGGCGCGCGAGCTGGTGGAGGCGGGAGTGCTGGGCGAGGTCAGGCGCACCGCCCTGATCAGCCCCACCTTTCGCTCGCAGGTCTACTACGACTCGGGCGGCTGGCGCGCTACCTGGGCAGGGGAGGGCGGCGGCGTGCTGATGAACCAGGCACCCCATAACATAGACGTCTTCGTGCTCCTGGGCGGGATGCCCAGGCGGGTCAGGGGCTGGTGCAAGACGCTCCTGCACCAGATCGAGGTGGAGGACCACGCGGAGGCCGTGCTGGAATACGAGAACGGCGCCACGGGCTACTTCTACGTGTCCACCTGCGAGCCGGGGCCCGGCGACATCATCCAGGTGTTCGGCGACAGGGGCAAGCTGCAACTGGTTGACGGCAAGCTGTCGGTCTCGGTCTACGAGCCGTCCGTGGGCGAGTTCAGCCGCACGAACACCGCCATGTGGGGCGCGCCACAGCGCAAGGACCTGGAGCTTGAGCTGCCCCAGGCCGAGTCGGGGCACCACGTGGTCATGCGCAACTTCGCACGGGCAATCCTCTACGGCGAGGAGCTCCTCTCCCCGGGCGAGGAGGGCCTCCAGTCGCTGGAACTCGCCAACGCGATCATGCTCTCTTCTTACAGGGGCAGGCCCGTGGACATCCCGATCAGCCGCCAGGGGTTCGACAGGATGATCAAGAAGCTGTGCGCCTGTTCGTCCTACAAGCCGTCCGAGGCGACGCAGACCAAGCGCGAGACAGACCCTCGTCTGGCGCGGTGACAGCGGGTGGCTGCGACAGACCCTGCGTGCCAGACCGTAAGGGGAGGTGGAACAATGGCCAAGATGCTGGCAGCGGTCTGTCACAGGCCGGGCGATTTGACCATCGAGGAGGTGGACAAGCCCGTCCCCGGCCCGGGGCAGGCGGTTGTCAAAGTCAGGGCGACTGGCGTGTGCGGGTCCGACGTGGACGGCTACCTGGGCAGGCACCCCTGGATCAAGCTCCCCATCATCTTGGGGCACGAGTGCAGCGGCGTGGTTGACTCGGTCGGCCGGGGCGTCACGGGCGTCAGGCCGGGCGACAGGGTGGTGGTCGAGCCTTTTTTCGTCTGCGAGAAGTGCCCCAACTGCCTCAAGGGGCACTATAACATGTGCCGCCAGATCACGATCATCGGCCACCAGGTGAGCGGCTCGTTCGCCCAGTACATACTCATGAACGAGCGTTTCCTGCATCCCATGCCGCAGGGCATAAGCTTCGAGGTGGGGGCGCTGGCCGAGCCGATCAGCGGCGCCCTGCATGGCGTGGGACGCTGCGGCCTGAAGATCGGCGAACTGGTCGTGGTGATCGGGTGCGGAACCATCGGCTACTTCCTCATGCAGCACGCGCTCAATAGCGGCGCAAGGGTCCTGGTGAGCGAACCCGACGCCCGCAAACGCAAGGCCGCCCGCGCCGTCGGCGCTCACTGGGTTGTGGACCCCGCCGCAGAGTCGCTCAGGGACAAGGTAAGGGGGCTGACCGACGGCATCGGCGCCGACTGCGTCATGGAGGCCGTTGGTATCCCCGAGACCATCCGCGAGACCGTCGGCCTGACCCGCAAGGGCGGCAGGATCCTGCTGATGGGATGGACGGGCAACGAGGCCGACCCCTTCGATTGCACGAACATGACGCTCGACGAGATGACCGTGCTGGGCACGATGGGCTTCGCCTGGGACTTCCCCGTCACCCTCGACCTGCTGGCGCGCGGGAAGCTGGACGCCGAGCGCATCGTCACCCATCGCTTCTCGCTGGAGCAGACCGAAGAGGCCCTTCAGACACTTCACGAGAAGCGCGGCGGGGTCTGGAAGGCAACGATCGTGATGGACTGACGCCCGCTTGCAGCGGCGGGTGCTACTCCTTCGGCGCCGTGTTGCGCGCGATCTGGAAGATTGCGTTACACAGGTCCGTCAACAGCGCCACCATCAGGTAGAACAGGTAGAACGCGAAGGGCGCCAGGGCCACCACCGTTACCGCGACGGCCGTCGCCATGAACCCGATGTGTGCCAGCATCGCCTCAAATTCGTTGCTGACCCACCCCTTCACCATCCTCACCATCATCCAGATCGTGCCGCCCGCCGCTCCGTAACCGAGCAGGATCGGCCCCATCGCCAGGGCCACGCGGGGCACCAGCATGATGATTGCCAGGGCGTCTTCCCCCGCCGTGGTGCCTTCTGCGATCACGCGCACATTGAGGCACTCAAGCGGGTTCGTGTAGAGGATCAGCAGGTGGATGAATATGAAGAAAAGCACCAGGCCGAGCCAGAAAGGCTGGAGGGTTTCCAGCGCGATCGCAGTGCGGATTCCCCACGCCAGCACCGCGACCGCTGCCACCAGCGCCAGCAGGGCGCAGCAGTCCAGGTAAGCGCGGGATGAAATCCTGCCCGGATTGTTTCGCACCAGGGCAGGCCCGGCGCAGGCGAACTTCACTGCCACGTAATGAAGCACCAGGGCTGCCACTGCCCCCGCAAGCCCGATGAAAACGTAGCGCACGGCCTCCACCCTGATCGCCATCACGATGTGTTCGATGGGGAAGAAAAAGCCGGCCACAAGCACCGCATAAGCGCCCACCGCTGCAAGGACCTTCTGGTAGGTGATGAAGCACCTGGGCACCTTCCGTATGAAGCGCAGGATGCCCAGCACCAGGTCAATCAGGAACGTGACCGGCGTGCTGGCGGTGAACAGGGCTTCCGCCCCCTTGGGCTCAGGCCTGGGCCTGGCG
>CAYYNS010000263.1:0-3247 GCA_964473085.1 uncultured candidatus Brocadiaceae bacterium | reverse complement strand
TACAAGAACCTGTGGGTGATGGCGAACAGCCAGGAGTTCGACCAGGTCTCGCCAGCCATGTGGAAGGAGTTCCTGCTCGACTACCAGATGCCGATCCTGGAAGAGTTCGGCCTCTGCGCCTACGGCTGCTGCGAGAACCTGACGCGCAAGGTTGACGGCGTGCTCTCGATCCCCAACCTGCGCATCTTCGTCTGCAGCGCCTGGACGGACCTGGACACGGTGATCGAGCGCGTGGGGGCGCGCCACGTGATCATGTGGCGGCAGAAGGCTAGCGACGTCGTCGTCCCCGATGACATCGGCGGCGTGCGGCGCAAGCTGGAGGACGGCCTGCGGAGGCTGCGCGGATGCCACGTGCAGGTTGTGCTGCGCGAGCTACAGACGCTGATGGGCCACCCCAGGCGCCTGCACGAGTGGACGCAGTGCGCCAGGGAGGCCGTCGCCAAATGCTGGTGAGGAACCAGGCGCGATGACCGAACACGAGGAACAGACGCTCGCCCTGCTCAGGCTCGTGCTGTGCAAGGGCGTCGGCAGCGTGGCGGTCCACCGGCTGGTCGAGCAGTTCGGCTCTGCCAGCGCGGCGCTCGCGGCGGGCGCACGGGGAGCTGCTGTGGAAGGCGTCGGCGAGGCCGCCGCCCGCTCGCTCAGGCAGGGCCCGGACGAGCGCGAGGTTGAGCAGGAGCTGGACCTGGCAACGCACGCACACGTGCGCCTGGTGCCTTTCCTGTCGGAGGATTACCCTCGGCCGCTCCTGGAGCTCGGCAGCGAGGCGCCGCCGCTATTGTGGATCAAGGGGGAGTATCAGCGACGTGACCAGCTCGCGGTGGCCATCGTAGGCTCGCGCCGCTGCTCGCACTACGGCCGCACGCAGTCGCGGCGCTTTGCGATGGGCCTCAGCTCGATGGGCTTCACGATCGTAAGCGGCCTGGCCTGGGGCATAGACTCGGAGGCGCATCGGGGGGCCCTGCAGGCGGGCGGCAGGACCATCGCCGTGCTGGGCTGCGGCCTGGGGCAGGTGGAGTCCCTTCCAGAAGCCGAGCTTGCGCGCGAGATACCCGAGCGCGGGGCGCTCATCAGCGAGCTGCCGATGGGCGTGAGGCCGAAGCCGGGGAACTTCCCCCCGCGCAACCGCCTGATCGCCGCCCTGTCGCTGGGCGTGCTGGTCGTGGAGGCGGCGGCCCGCAGCGGCAGCCTCATCACCGCGCGCCTGGCAGGCGAGCAAGGCAAATCCGTCTTCGCCGTGCCCGGTAACGTTGACACGCCCACCTCGCGCGGCTGTCACGCCCTCATCCGGGACGGGGCTGTGCTGGTGGAATACCCCCGGGAGGTGGCCGAAGGGCTCGGCCCACTGAGCGAGCCGCTGGAGCTGCCCGCCCAGGAACCAGGCGCGCCCCAGCCCCAGCGCGTGGACGACGCGCGCGCTCTTGCGCTCAACGAGCGCGAGCGGCAGGTCTTCGAGCTGCTCACGCAGGCCCCGCTGCACATAGACGCGATAATTTCGCGCACGGGCCTTGCCCCTGCCGCCGTCTCCAGCACGCTGCTGACGCTTGAGATCCGGGGCCTGGCCAGGCAGCTTCCGGGCCAGCAGTACGCCCGGGCGTGACCGCCCCACGATCACTTGTGCCGCGTGCGCCGCCAGGATTGGATTTTTGCCTTCCGGTGCTTGAGGTGTCCGAGCCGTGTCCTGCCCGGGTTTACGCTTGACTTGGGGGCGCGGGGAGGCTATAAGGATGGTGTTGGCGAGTCAGGCTCCGCCCCGACGGGCGGGGCTGAGGGAAAACGGTGTAAGTCCGTTGCGGACCCGCCGCTGTAACCGGTAGCGAAAGCCCTTGGTGCGCCACTGTCCTCCGTAGCCTCGGCGAAGGGGGATGGGAAGGCCGGGCAAGTAGCGACGACCGGGAGCCAGAAGACCTGCTCGCCGCCAGCGTGCTGTTGTATCTTCGGGTGCTGAGAGAAGCGGCACGGGTTGTCCAGCCTGGGCATCCTTGTAGTGCAACGGCGGCCCGATGCAACAGCATCGGGCTTTTTGTTGCACGCCGCCTCCCGAAGTCAGCTGCGTGTCCTTTTTCACGCAAAGGGAGGTTCACCATGTGCAGGCGCAGGGGTTTTACGCTCATCGAGCTTCTGGTTGTGATTGCAATCATAGCCATCCTGGTGGGGCTTCTGATGCCCGCCATCGAGAAGGCGCGCGAGGCTGCCATGCGGACGAGCTGCACGAGCAACCTGCGGCAGCTCTTGCTGGCCTCGCACCTCTACCTGAACGACTACAGCGGCTACCTGCCGCCGATGGACTACACGCCGGACCCGCAGAACGCGGGCTACTCGATGGTCATCTTCGGCAGCTACAGCACGGCCAATCAGGATGTGAGGTATGAGCGGGGCCCGCTGGCGCCGTACCAGAGCGGCTCGTCAGCGGCGGTCTGGCAGTGCCCGAGAGTGCCCTCCATGACCATGACAGGCATCTGCCTTGCAGGCAACAAGATCGCCAGTTGCTACGGCTACAACATGAACCGGGCTAACACCTGGGTGGGCCCCGGCTGGTACGACTACCAGTACCACAGCATCCACGACGTGGGCCGGGCCGGCGCCGCCCTCGCCTTCTGCGACTCGGCCATCAGCTATGTCTTCGACCCGCTGACCTGGACCCAGGACTATACGGTTCCCTTCCCAGTAGAAAGCTGGACGATTGACCGGCCAGACTGGGTGATCAACCCCGAGCTGGACGGCAGCTGCCACTTCCGGCACGGCGCTACGGCGAACGTCGCCTTCTGGGGCGGAAACGTCCAGACCATCGTGCCGCCCCGGGACAACTACCTCACGAACAAGAACTGCGACTTCGCGTACCTTCAGATAGACCCGTACTACACGGGCCAGTAGCGGCGGTCGTGTCGTTGAGGGCCGACGCAGGATGTCGGGGCGCGCAATAGCTGCGGCCGCCTGTGCGCTTCTGGTGGGGCTGTTGCTGTCATGGCAGATGCCCAGGTTGCAGTATGTGCCCCCACCGCGTGGGCAGGCCGGGATGGAATCTGAGATGCCCGGAGCGCGCCCTGCCCTGCAGCGCGTCATATGCATGTCGCCCGCCGTGACCGAGATCGTCTTCGCCATCGGCCAGGGCGACAAGGTGGTCGGCATCAGCGAGTTCACCACGTATCCCCCGGAGGCGCTCAGCAGGCCCGTCTGTGGGGGGTTCTTCAATCCGAACCTGGAGCGCATCCTGTCCCTTCGCCCCGACCTCATCATCACCCAGGGC
>CAYYNS010000262.1:0-3253 GCA_964473085.1 uncultured candidatus Brocadiaceae bacterium | reverse complement strand
CCTTTGCGTCCGATGCAAATGCCGCTGAAGACCTGCACGCGGGTCCTGTCGCCCTCGCGGATCGTTACGCCGACCTCGACCGTATCCCCGACGCCAAACTCAGCGGTCTTCGCCTTGGCGTACTGGTTCTCGATCGAGCGGATGAGATCCTGGCCTTTGAGCTGTTCGCTTTGTTTTGTCCTGGGATTCTTCTTAGCCATTGCCCTGTTTTCCATCCGGTTTGCTTAGAAGGTCTTCCCGCCTGGTTCGCGTGCGCAAGGCAGACTGTTCCTTTCGCCACTTCTCAATCGCAGCGTGGTTCCCGCTGAGCAGCACTTCAGGAACCTTCATGCCCCTGAACTCGGAGGGTCTGGTGTAGTGCGGATACTCCAGCAAGCCATCTGAGAAACTGTCGGACCGTGCCGACTCCTGGTGGCCCAAAACGCCGGGCACGAGGCGCACCACTACGTCTATGATGACCATCGCGGCGATCTCCCCGCCGCTCAGCACGTAGTCGCCGACGGACACCTCTTCGGCTCCAAGGCTGATCTTTATTCGCTCGTCGAACCCTTCGTAATGGCCGCACAGCAGAAGCAGTCGGCCGCAGGCCGCGAACTCTTGGCCCATTTGCTGGTTGAAGCGCCTTCCCTGCGGCGTGAGGAGCACCAGTCGCCCGGGCCGAGGATCCATCGCGCGGACTGCCTCGCAGGCGCGGAAGACCGGCTCGCATTTCAGCACCATCCCGGGCCCGCCGCCATAAGGCCGGTCGTCCACCTTCTGGTGCTTGTCCAGGCTGTAGTCACGGATGTCGTGCACGTGGTAGGTGGTGATGCCCTTACGCCCTGCGATCCCCAGGATGCTGGAGTTGAGCACCGGTTCAAACACCTCGGGGAACAGGGTCAACACGTCAATTCGCAGGCGCACTGCGCCGTTAGCGGCCAACTTTGCCTCCCGAACATGGCCCTGAATGCCCCTCAGACCTTGACGCCGCCTTTCCTCAGAAGGCTGGCTACGGTGTCCGTCGGCTGGGCGCCTTTGCTGAGCCAGTACTTCACGCGCTCCGCATCGAAGGAGCACTTGTCCTGGTCCTTCTCCTTGTGCGGATCGTAGTAGCCCAGGTACTCGATCGCCCGTCCGTCGCGACGGGTCCTCTGGTCGAAGACGGCGATCCGCCAATGGCTCAGGTTCCTGCGGCCGGTCCGGGTGAGTCTGATTCGTACCATTTCTGTCCGTGCGCTCCACCGCATAAAGTGCGAGAGGCTCCAGGGACTTATCTACGTCTGCGTCGTTTCCTCTTTTTGCTTCTTGCGCTGCCAGCCAGTTCGCGAGGGACCCGGGGCATTGGTCCTGCCATGTGGTCCGGCAGGGCATCAACCAGCGCTCCCATGTCTCCGCGCGTCATCTTGCGCATGAGCTTCTTCATCTGCCTGAACTGCTTCAGGAGCTGGTTGACATCGGTGGGGTCCGTTCCCGATCCACGGGCGATCCGGCTGCGTCTGCTCGCAGTGACGATCTCCGGCTGCCGGCGCTCCTGCGCTGTCATGGAGTTTATGATAGCCTCGACCTTGTCAACCTGCTTTTCGTCGAATTCTAGACCATCAAGCTTGTTGCCAACGAACGGCAGGTAGCCCATGACATCGCGTAGCGGTCCCATCTTGCGCAACACCCGGATCTGCTTGCGGAAGTCCTCCAGGTCAAAAGCAGCCTTTCTGAGCTTCTCTTCCAGGAGCTGGACATCTTCTTCGGCAATGGCCTCCTGCGCCTTCTCGACCAGGCTCACCACGTCTCCCATGCCGAGTATCCGGTCCGCCATGCGGTCGGGATAAAATGGTTCGAACTTGTCCATCTTCTCCCCAATGCCGACGAACTTGATCGGCTTGCCGATGACCGCCTTAACGGAAAGGGCGGCCCCGCCGCGCGCGTCGCCGTCCAGGTTCGTCAGGATGACCCCGTCGAACTCGATCTGCCAGTTGAACGCCTCCGCGCTCACCACGGCGTCCTGGCCTGCGCGAGCATCGGCGACCAGATAGATCAGGTCGGGCTTGACGATGTCCCTTATCTGGCGCAGTTCGGCCATCATCTGTTCATCAATGTGCAGGCGGCCGCCTGTGTCCAGGATCACGGGGTTGCAGTGCTGGGCTGCGGCTTGCGGCCGGGCTTTCTTGCACACCGTGAGCGCGTCCACCCCGCGCAGGCTGAAGACCGGGACGCCGAGTTGACGGCCGAGCGTCTCCAGTTGATCAATGGCAGCCGGACGCCGCACGTCAGCGGCGCAAAGCATCGGGGCACAGCCACGATGTTCTTTCAGGTACAGCGCCAACTTGGCGCAGGTCGTTGTCTTGCCGCTCCCCTGAAGGCCTGCCAGCATGATCACGGTCGGCCCGTCTCCGCTCAGCGGGATCTCATGGTCCACCGGCCCCATGAGCCCTTCCAATTCGTCGTGGACGATCTTGACGATCTGCTGGCCGGGATTGACGCGGCGGATGACTTCTTGGCCAACCGCCTTCTCGGCGACCGCGTCCACGAACTTCTTCACGACGCGGTAGTGTACGTCCGCCTCCAGCAACGCCAGGCGCACTTCGCGAAGCCCGTCGCGGATGTTCTTCTCCGTCAGGACGGGTCTTCCGCGAATCTTCGCAAAGAATCCCTCCAGGGTCTTGCTCAGGTTTTCGAACAAGGCGTTGTCAGCCCCCTTGTGATCTTTGCGAATCGGTGCTCAGGCAGCGCGCGCCTGCTTTCTGACCGCCGGCGCCCTTGACACAGGTAGGCACACGGCTCCTGGCTATAGCCTGAAATGCTCACCCGGCATTCGATCACGCCACAAATAGTGGATTATAGCAGAGAGCGCCCCAAATTCAAACAGAAGCCCCTTGAGGCCCCCATCCTCAGTTTGCAACCTTCTCCCCTGTGGCTATAGAATCGCTGGAGTGAACAGAGAGGCGGTTCGTCCGTTCCTGTAAGGGGAGCCTGGCTGGCCGCGGGGAGAGCCGGCGATGGAAGTCAGGTGTCCAAAGTGCATGGCCTCCATGCAAGCGCCGGTAGACGGCACACAGGTGCGTTGTTCCCATTGCGGGCACGAGTTCCGCGCCGGAGCCCAGGAAACCGTTCTGCTGGAGGAGGGGATTGCACAGGGCGAGACGGCAGCAGCGGGCGCGCCCGCCGTTCAGGTGATCTGTGCAGAATGCGGGTCCGTGCTCGGGGTGGAACCGGGGGTGGCTGAAGTCAGGTGTTCCCGCTGCGGGAGGGCCTACCCGATTCTGGGGGAGTCGCTGCG
>CAYYNS010000261.1:0-3259 GCA_964473085.1 uncultured candidatus Brocadiaceae bacterium | reverse complement strand
GACGAGCTGATGGTGACCATGCGCGTTCCGCCGGCGGACGGCCACGCCGCAGGACGAGAGCCCGGCTGACCATCAGGACAAGGCCTGTCCGGTCTCAACGTCCGCATAGAGAGACTGCATCGCTCAGACGACGAGGAGTTCTACAAGCCCCGGCTCCTTTACGTGCAATGCACCGCCGACTACCTTGACCGAGCCTACGAGTGGCAGGCCTTCTATCACCTCTACCGCCCCCACTACGGCGCAGGCATAGAAGGCATGACGCCCATCCAGAAGCTTCGCAGCCTCCGCCTGGAGCCTGCACGATTCCTTTGCGCTACGCCTGCGCATTGCCCACCACGCGCGTTCATACAGGACAGTCCTGGCCACCACCACGTTGAACGAGTACGCTCCGGCTTCGGCCGGTTCGTCACACGCGGAATAGCTGCCCCATCCGCCGGCCTAGCAGTATGCCCGCCGTAACGAGTGCCAGGGCCAGGAAGGCCATCGCCCACACCCCCAGTGCGCTGGCAATGTACGGGCCGTCCTCGATGCGCCCGAGGAGTTGATAGATCGCCTTTGTGATCGGAAAGAACTGCTCCTTGATGGCCAGGATGAGGCTGTCGCTGACCTCCAGCATTGCGAACGAGAAGGTGAGGATGCCGCCCGCAATCAGGTTCGCGCTGATGAGCGGCAGCGTGATCCTGCGCAGCGCCCTTACGGTCGGTGAGCCGAGGTTCACCCCTGCCTCCTCCAGGGTCACGTTGATCTGCTGGAAGCCCGCGTAGGCCCCCCGGACCATGTAGGGCAAGCGGCGGACTGCATACGCGATCACCAGAAGAGCGACGGGATTCTCGCGCGGGTTCAAGAGCGACGCCAGCACGCGCAGTCTGTGGACCGCTGCCCGCAGGAGGCTCGCATCCGCTGGCAGTTCCGGCGCCGGCCCAAAGGATGCCACATAACCGAACGCCAGCACCAGCCCGGGGATCGCCAGGGGCAGCATGACGAAGGCATCCAGCACATCCGCCCCAGGGAAGCGGCGACGCACCAGGATGAAGGCGATCGCTACCCCAAGCACAAGGTCAACCATTGTGCTCATGGAGCTGAACAGCATGCTGTTGCGGATGCTGGGTAGCGTCAGCTCGTGACCCAGCGCGCCGGCGTAGTGTTTCAGCGTATAACTCTCAGGCACCACCGTCATGAACCACTTCTGCTGCACAGACGTCAGCACCACTGCTGCATGAGGCAGGCATGCAATGGCCACCACGACGAGCAGGAAAGCAATCACCAGAACCTCTCTCAGAACGCTCAGCGACCTCTCCGTAGCCGCCACGCCGCCCCTGCCGAGTGTCTCGAAGCCCTTGCGCCCGAAGAACTGCTTGCTGGTCAGGAACGCCGTGAGCGTCAACGCCATCACCGCAACGACAATCGCGTACCCCTCCGGGTTTGCACTCAGGTCCGTGACACGGTCGAAAATCTGCACGGCGACCACGCGACGGTACTCGAACACAAGCGGCGTCCCCAAGTCCGTGAAGGCCCAGATGAACACCACCACGGAACCTGCGAACAGCCCGGGCATCATCAGTGGGAGCGTGACCCGCCAGAACAGCCGCCAGCCGTTCGAACCCAGGTTCACGCCAGCCTCTTCGAGCGTGGGGTCAATGTTAGCCAGCGCAGCCGCCACGTTCAGGTACATGATCGGGTAAAGGTGGAGCACCTCCATGATGACCACGCCCCAAAACCGGTGCGACCCGAGCCAGTCAACCGGCGATGAGAGAACCCCGGTGCCCATCAGCAGGAGGTTGAGTGAGCCGAAGCGCGCCAGGAACTGCCGCATCCCGATCGCCCCGACGAACGGCGGCATGATCATGGGCACCAGCAGGAGTCCCGTGAGGAGCCCCTTTGCAGGAAAACGGTACCGAACCGCGATCAAGGCGAGAGGAATTGCCAGAGCAGCCGTGAGCAGCGTCGAGCAGATCGCCAGCAGGAAGCTGTTGCCGATGGCCTCCCGCAGGGCAGGGTTTGCCGCCACGCTCCGAAAGAAAGCCAGAGAGAACCTGCCGCCAGGAAAGAAGGCCTCCCGGAATACGTATCCCAGCGGGTAGACCAGAAACACGCCCAGGACCGCCAGGATGGCGGCGAGCACGACTGCGGTGGTCCACTTCACGGTTCGCCTCCCCGTTCCTGGCGCGGCAGCAGAATGGCATCCTCCGCCGCGAAGTGGACGTGCACCTCGACGCCCGGCTTGAGAGCGCGCCGCCCTGGATTGGCAACAACGGCCCGCAGCCTGCTACCTCCAGCCTCCAGCACGAACTGCTCGACCTCACCCAGATACAGGTTGCTGACAAGGACGGCACTGAATGCGTTCAGGCTCCCAGGCGCCAAATGCAGACACTCAGGACGCACCATGCAGCCGGCCTCCATGCCAGCACGAAGGGCCGTCGAGCCGAGCCTGCCCCGGAACTCACCCAGCGGCGTGCGCAACTGCCCCCACTCGCCCTCGACCTTCACGAGGATGCCTGGGATAAGGTTCGCCTCGCCGATGAAATTAGCGACGAATTCGTTCTGGGGCTGCCGGTAGACCGTGCGCGGGTCGCCGATCTGCTCTACCCGGCCCATGCTCATTACCGCGACGCGGTCCGCCATCGAGAGGGCTTCCTTCTGGTCGTGCGTGACGTAGAGCATGGTGATGCCAGTCTCATCATGGATGCGGCGAATCTCATGTCGCATCTCAAGGCGCAGGCGGGCATCGAGGTTCGACAGTGGCTCGTCCAGCAGCACCACGTCCGGTTCTATGACGAGTGCTCTGGCGAGCGCCACGCGCTGCTGCTGCCCGCCAGAGAGCTGATTCGGCATCCGGTCTGCGTACTGTTCCATCCTCGCCCGCCTGAGCGCATCCATGACCTTCGGCTGTCTTTCTTGCCGGCTGAACCGGCGCTCGCGCAGGCCGTACGCTACATTCTCAGCAACGCTCATGTGGGGCCACAGGGCGTAGTTCTGAAACACAAGCGCTGTATTGCGCCGATGCGGCGGCACCGGCCGCATGGGCCGCTCGTCGAAGTAGACCTCACCCTCGTCCGCCTCGCTGAATCCGGCAATTATGCGCAGGATCGTCGTCTTGCCGCACCCAGATGGGCCGAGCAAGAAGAACAGTTCACCCCGCTCAACCTGAAGTGACACGCGCTCGACGGCCACCGTCTGCCCAAATCGTTTCGTCACGCCTTCCAAGCGTATGCCGACCATCACCTGCCTCGTGCGATGCGCTCGTAACGCTGGCGTGCCT
>CAYYNS010000260.1:0-3262 GCA_964473085.1 uncultured candidatus Brocadiaceae bacterium | reverse complement strand
ATGCAGACGCACCCCGCCGCCCAGAAGGAAGCGATCGCCATAGCAGCCGTCCATCCTCTGCGTCGCATCATCGCATCCTCCCACGAGCAGTCTAAGAGCCCCACAGCCCGGCCACGTCGGCACCACCAGTCTCACCACGCTCGCACCACAGTCGCTTGCAGCGACTCACAGCCACGCTTCCGCTAGGGCCGCTCTTTCTTCGCTACGAAGGTAATGCCCCCTGTGAGCTTCCTCACCCGTTGCCACGCACGCGACCTGCGTCTAAGAATGGCCCCTGCCTGCCACCACACCGCACTAAACAGCTCAAGGGGGGCGACTAGAAGCTCGGCGATAACCGCCGGCATTCTCGGAAACAGTCCCATCGTCGCTTGCGCTCTGAGCGCCGACCATTTTGCGCTAGGCGCGACGCGCACGACCTTAAAACCACCATATTGAAGAGAGTTCAGGGTTCCAAGATGGGTGTGGTGATAGAGACTGTTTCCGTGAAATGGCTCAAGAAACGCAACAGTTCCGATGAACGTCCCCGCTGGCTTCAATACCCTATGTGTCTCCCTCATCATTACAAAAGGAAAGCGGATGTGTTCTAGCACTGCGATGGAGAGTATGAAGTCAAAGGTGTCGTTCTTGAAGGGAAGTGAAGGTTGAGTCCGTAAAGTTGTGTAAATTGGCGGATGTGGTGGCGAGCCGTTAGCATCTCCAGGTTTTCAGAAGCGTGTTTCAGAAAGGAGGTGCTAAGATGGCTCGCCGTGGAGAGGATACGGGACTTTTGGCTCTTTGGCAAGAGGCGGTAGGAGGTGAGGACGACGCGCTGCGCCGCCTGGTGGAGCACGTGGTGCAGCGGGTGCTGGAGGAGGAGTTGACGGCGTTTCTGGGCGCCGGGCCGAGTGAGCACACGCCTGAGCGGCGTGGATACCGAAACGGGCATACGCCCCGCAGCCTGAAGACGCGCGTCGGCACGCTGGAGCTGGAGGTGCCCAGGGACCGCGAGGGGCGCTTTCAGACGCAGGTCTTCGAGCGCTACCAGAGGAGCGAGAAGGCGCTGCTGCTGGCGATAGTGCAGATGTATGTGCAGGGGGTCTCGACGCGCAAGGTCAAGCAGATCACGGAGGCGCTGTGCGGGGTGGATGTCTCCAGGAGCCAGGTCTCGGAGCTGTCCAAGGACCTGGACTCTGAGATAGCGGCCTGGCGCATGAGGCCGCTGGAGCAGGCGTATCCCTACCTGGTGGTGGACGCGCACTACGAGAAGGTGCGCCGCAGGGGCCGGGTGGTGGGTGAGGGCGTGCTGAAGGTGGTGGGCGTCGGCGCGGACGGTTACCGGGAGGTCTTGGGCGTGTGGATGGCCTCTTTGGAGAGCGAGGCTACATGGTCCGACGTATTCCGGGAGCTGGGCGAACGGGGCCTTGAGGACGTGCGCTACGTGGTGAGCGACGATCACAAGGGCCTGCGGGCGGCGATAGAGAAGCACTTCCCGCAGGCGCTCTGGCAGAGGTGCCAGGTGCATTTCCTGCGCAACATGCTGGGCCACGTTCGCCAGGGCGACCGGGCGCAGGTGTTGGAGCTCTTGAGGGCGGTCACGCAGGCCCCGGGCCTCGCAGGTGCCAGGCAGGCTCTGGGATCAGCCGTGGAGGCGCTGCGCGGCCCGTACCCTCGGGTGGCGGAGCTGCTGGAGGAACAGGGCGAGGAGATCCTGGCGGTCTACGAGTTGCCGGCTCCCCATAGGCGGCTGATGCGCTCTACCAACATGGTGGAAAGACTGAACCAGGAGATACGCAGAAGGACGCGAGTGATCCGGATCTTCCCGGATGATCCTTCGTGCCTGAGGCTGACGGCGGCACTGGCGATAGAACAGAGCGAGCAGTGGGGTGAGAGGCGTTACCTGACGATGGAGGTGCACAGAGCGCCCGCACGGGAGCAGGTGGCGGAGGCGGTGAGCGTCTGAGCGTGCTGCTCGCTCCGGTTCCCTCCGCTCGCAGCACGCTCAACCCCAGAGACCTGGAGATGCGAATTTACACAACATTCAGGACTTGACTGGAAGTGAATGCGCGTCTCCGAGGATTGGCGCGGCTGGCGAATCATAATCTAGACCCACCCATTCGAACCCTGCGTGCTCGCAGGCTGATTTATGAATGCCATCGCCACAGCCGAGGTCGAGCATCAAGGTGCTGGGCGAGCTTGCTTTGGGGAAGTAGCTCATGATCTCTCTTGACAAGTGCCGGGGAACACGGACATGTGAGAAATCCACTTCTGGCTCGGCGTTCATTACTAGAGGCACAGACTGAAAGTCGGCCTGCGGACTAGGGGCACTTCCCACCTCGAACTCGAGCTGATATTGCTTGGGCCTATTCAGGCGCATGTCGAGCGAGCCGGATTGTGTGAATTGATACCGCGAACCGCAGGAGGGGCATTCGGCGCCGGCATCTGTCTTTGCCACTGGATGTCCACAATAGCTGCATATCAAGACGTTCCATACGTTGTTTGATATCCGAGAGGCCACCTGCAGCCTCCCTTCAATGGTTCGGGGCTGTCCCCGCAGGCCGCATGCTCACTGTGGCGTCCGGGCGGACAGTGTGGAGCAATTCAGTGAGGGTGTCAAGGGACGGTCGCCGCCCAGCGCAAAGCCGTCGTCGCCCCGACCCATCCCGGCCTGAGGCATCAAGTTCACCTCCTCGGATGTCGCGGCGGGTCGCCCGGGCAGGCAGCGGCGACGCTCGCAGCGGGAGGAGGCATGCGCTACCATGTGGCCCGTGGCGCGCTCGCCCTTGCTCAGCGGCGCGCCTTTCCCTGACGCCGGAGGCACGCGATGAGAAAAGGCAAGAAGGCGGATGCGGCCGCTGAGGCGCCTGTGCCGCTCACACAGCGACTTCAGGAGCGGCACTGGGAGCTCTTGAGGTTCCAGATCGCCGGCATGGACAGGACGGCCGAGCTTTACGGCGCCGGCCGGATCGAGGAGGCGCGCGACCACCTGATCTCCTGCGCTCGCGCTGTCTGGACCGGCCGCTGGGCGTCCTTGCGCCGGTTCACGCTGGAGCGCCTCGGCGCCTGCCTCGACACGGAGCGCTACCCTGAACTGAGCGAGATCGCGTCCGCGCTCATCGGCAGCACGCCTGGGGCGGCGGGCGCGTTCCTGGACTACCTGCGCCGCCGAAGCGAGCCGGACGTCTCGATGTACCTTGTCGCGCCCGCACCGCCACGGGAGGGCTTCGACCCGTCGCGGGCCTCCTCTGACGCGCTGTGGCGCGCCTATGCGGCCACGGGCGACGAG
>CAYYNS010000259.1:0-3262 GCA_964473085.1 uncultured candidatus Brocadiaceae bacterium | reverse complement strand
GGGCCCCCGTCAATTCCTTTGAGTTTCAACCTTGCGGCCGTACTCCCCAGGCGGGGTACTTATTGCGTTAACTGCGGCACGGAAGGGGTCGATACCTCCCACACCTAGTACCCATCGTTTACGGCTAGGACTACCGGGGTATCTAATCCCGTTTGCTCCCCTAGCTTTCGCGCACTGAGCGTCAGGAACCACCCAGAGAGTCGCTTTCGCCGCCGGCGTTCCTCCTGATATCTACGCATTTCACCGCTCCACCAGGAATTCCACTCTCCCCTGTGGCCCTCTAGCCGGGCAGTTTTGGAGGCAATTCCGCAGTTGAGCCGCGGGCTTCCACCCCCAACTTACCCGACCGCCTACGCGCGCTTTACGCCCAGTAATTCCGATCAACGCTCGCTATCTCCGTTTTACCGCGGCTGCTGGCACAGAGTTAGCCATAGCTTCCTTTGGGGTCTTTGTCAGGCGCAGGGGTCGCCCCCAGCGCGGTTCATAGCCCCTGACAGGAGTTTACAACCCGAAGGCCTTCTTCCTCCACACAGCGTCGCTCCGTCAGGCTTGCGCCCATTGCGGAAGATTCCCTACTGCTGCGCCCCGTGGGGCTCCGGGCAGTGTCTCAGTCCCGGTGTGACCGGCCGCGCTCCGACGCCGGTTACCCGTCATCGCCTTGGTGGGCCTTTACCCCGCCAACTAGCTGATAGGACATGAGCCCCTCTCCCGGCGGACGCGTGAGGCAAGCCTCACGCACCTTTTCAACACGCGCGCTACACGCTTACGAGTAAGAGCGTGCACGCGCGTCAACATGTGGTATTAGCAGCACTTTCGCCTGAGGATCCTTGCGGACCGCTGTTATCCCACTCCGGGAGGCAGGTTACCCATGCATTACTCACCCTTTCGCCGGTTTACTCTCCAGCCGAAGCCGGATTTCTCCCTCGACTTGCATGTATAAGGCACGCTGCCAGCGTTCGATCTGAGCCAGTATCATGCTCTCCAAAAGGCGCATGTCTCTGCACCCACGCCCGTAAGCTGGCGTGGACGCATCGGTCCTGGCTCCGGAATCTTGCACCTGCCGGTGCACCGCAGGCAAAATGCCGGGTACCTCGCTTTCCGTCCCCTACATGTCAAAGAGCTGGCACCATCTACACCTTGTATTATACAACATCTGGCCCGCCTGTCAAGTGGGCAATCTCCAAAATCCGCTTTCGCCCCCTCCTGCCGGGCCGCCTCTGGCAGCCACCGCCCTGCCAGGGCCGTCCTCCAGGCGGGCAACGGCCAGTATAGCTTGCCTGTGGGAAATCGTCAAATTTGCGCACTTTTCAGGTCCAAAATGCGCCCCCGGCGCTACAATCTTGACCCTCTTCCGAGCCTGTCAGTCCACGCCTCTGCTACCGCCCCGCACCTTCTTGCACCTCCTCGGTCCCCGGGGGCGCTTCAGCGCTGGCGCGCAGCAGGCGCACGTTGTCAAGCCGCACCGCGCACGCCCCCTCGTAATAGACCAGCACGTAGAGCGCCCGCACGGCAGCCAGGCCGCGCAGGGGCGAACTGTGCTCCCACTGTGGGGCGGTCTTATAGTGCGCGCTGGTCAGCGAGAACTGGAGCGTCCCCTGCCAGCCGGGCTCGAGCCCTTTTCGCGCCGACTCGAAATACCCGTCCGTCAGCCACGCGATGGCGAGGGACTGCGGCTGGCCCGCGTGCACGCCCACGTCCACGCAGAGCGTATCGAACCGGGACAGGTCCGCCGCGCCCGGCAGCTCAAGCACCACAGCGGCCTTGCCGCGGGTGCCTTCCTTGTAGTCCAGAAGGAGCGCGCCGTCGCCCTCAGTGCTGGCAAGGGACAAGGCGCACTGGTTCGCGTTTGCCCAGTCAACAGCCTTCCAGCGAAGCCCTGCCTCGAAGTCGTCCAGCACGCGCTGCTCCGGCCCCGCCTGCGTGCCAGCGGCAGCCGGCGGCGCCTGTGCAGAGCCGGCGGCGGGCACCAGGGGGGTTGTGCGGATCTGCGGTATCGGCCGCAGGTCGCCTCCAGCAGGCGACAGGCCGCCCTCTGAAGGGGAGGCCTCGCGGATTGCTACCGCCCCGGACCTGCCGGAACTCCCGGCACCGGCCAGGCCCGCAGCGCCGGCGCCTCCGGAGCGCTCTGCGGCCCCGCCGTACGGCGGGGGCGGCTGGCGGGAGGCACAGCCGACGGCCACCAGAACGCCCACTGCCACGCCTGCGAGCAACCGCAGATGGAACCCTGTCACGGCCATGACCCTCCCTGTTACGCTGCTGATGCTCAAGAAGACTTTTGCGCACGCCTACGGCCTCACCGGTGCATGAGCACGCGACGGATGCGCATCTCATCAAGCGCGCCCACGCGCAGCACCTTGACGACCTCGCCCCTGACGCGCACGACAGTGGAGGACAGGCCGAGGCGGACCAGGCCGCCGTCGAGCACGGCGGCTATCTTGCCGTCGAAGCTTGCCAGCACGTTGGCCGCGCTGATGGCGGGAGGCTCGCCGCTCAGGTTGGCACTGGGGGCGACGACGGGCACGTGGGCCGCCCTGAGCATCGCCCGCGCTGCGCCGCAGTCGGGGCAGCGCAGCCCTATCTCTCCGCCCGCCAGGTCCCCGACCACAAGCGTCAGCGGCCCCGGCCAGAAAGCCCTTGCCAGGGCGGCAGCCGTGCGGCTCAAGGGCGCGGCGTAGAGGTCGGTCTCCTCGGGGTCGGCAATCAGGATGGTCATCTGCTTGTGGGTCGGGCGCTTCTTGAGCTCGTAGAGGGCTTTGACCGCCCGGGGGTTGTCCGCCCTCGCTCCCAGGCCGTAGACGGTCTCCGTAGGAAACGCCACGATCCGGCCTTCCCTGAGCAGCCGCCCCGCCGTGCGCACGTCCTCGTCTTTAGTCGCACTCAGAACCAGCGTGACGATCGGTTCGCTCACAGTTTTCCCCCCCGCGTGCCTCAGAAAGCTTCAGTTCAGAAGCCCTCGTCCCCTGCCCACATGCTCCTAGCCCAGGCGGGTGGCTGAGACATATCCTGGGCGCCTCCCGTGATCGAGTTAGCCGGGGCCTCGCGCACTGCAGCCACTCTGCCCAAGAAGTTCACGGACCTGTCTCTCGAGGACGGGCACGTCCTTCTGGACCACGTCCCAGACGATCCTGTCATCAACGGCATCGTAGCCGTGGATCAAGATGTTGCGGAAAGCAATGATGCGGCGGCAATGCGAGATGCGAGAGCCCAGCGCTTGGTCAGCCTTCAAGAGCCGGCCCAGGGCCTCACCTGCGATCTCAAACTG
>CAYYNS010000258.1:0-3266 GCA_964473085.1 uncultured candidatus Brocadiaceae bacterium | reverse complement strand
ACGTAAAGTGCAGCTCGGCGTAGGCGCACTCCCACAGCAGGAAATCGCTGAGCCGCTGCTCGCCGCCGGTGCGGATCAGCAGGTCCACGTCCGGCACGGGTTCTCCGGCGTGCACGGCCCGTCCTAATAGCCGGCTGAAGTCCTCGCGCGAGGCGCGGCCTGCTCCGTTCACTGCCAGTGCGGCGCCGAGGATGGCGTCGCGGGCCGAGTAGTCCACGGCGATCCGCAGGTGCAACGTGCGGCCCGCCGCGGTGGCCCGTTCGGCCTTCGCGATGGCTTCCGCCAAACTCGCCGGCAGGCGGTCGCGCCGTCCGATGACGCTCACGCGGATGCCATGTTCCCGGCACTGGTCCAGCTCTTTGCGGAGGTACTCATCCAGCAGCCCCATCAGCGTCTCCACTTCGGCAGCGGGGCGTTGCCAGTTGTCCGAGGAGAAGGCGTACAGCGTCAGGATGCGGACGCCCAACTTAGCTGCCGCCTCCACCGTGCGGCGCACCGCGAGGGCGCCAGCACGGTGTCCAGCCACGCGGGGCAAGCCGCGCGCCTCGGCCCAGCGGCCATTGCCGTCCATGATGACAGCCACGTGGAGGGCGGGCTTGTCCACAGCCCGTAAATTACTTTTTGCCATAAAGTCCATCCACAAAAAAATTCCCCTTCCCTACCCCTCACGGGTAGCCCGGATGAGCGCCTCCATGTGATCCAGATACCGCTCCAGCGCCCGGCGCCCTTCCGCCGTCAGCCGGTACTCGGTCTTCGGGAGGCGACCCTCGAAGTACTTCACACACGCCACATAGCCCGCCTCCTCCAGCTTGCGGGCGTGCACGCTCAGGTTCCCATCGGTGGTTTTCAGCAGCTTCTTGAGGTCGTTGAACCTGAGACTGTCGTTGACAGCCAGCGCGCTGACGATGCCCAGCCGCATCCGTTCGTGAATCAGGCGGTCCAGCGCGGCGGCCCCACCCTCCGCACTTCGACGCACCGCCCGCAGGCTTCCGGGATCGGCCCGGTTCCGGCGCGCAGCCAACGGCGCAGCGGCACCCGTCTTAGCCACCGTACCTCCTCGCAATCAATACGCCGAAGATCACATGGAGCACGCCGAATCCGGCGGCCATCACCCAAGCCTCCCAGGAAACGGGAACCACCAGGGCCACCGCGCCTAACAGCATGAAGCACATCCCCATCACCGGCACCACTCGGATGGAGAACGCCCCTCCGGTGACAATCCCTGTCCCATACAGCAGCAGCCAAGCCCCCGGTAGCAGCCCGTAGATGCCTCGGACGCTCAGCACTGCCGTCAGCAGCGCGCCCACCAGCATCGGCGGCGTGAAACTCAGCGCGAACCGCTTGCCTGGCATCGAAAGGAGCGGGGCCTTCGAGGCGCGGGCCTTGCGGACAGTCGCGCCCCCAGCGATGAGAAAGGCCAGCAGCCCATCGCCCAGCCAGATGGCCAGCCACACGGGGCGCGCTTGAGCGGACGCCACCCAAGCGGCCACCAGAGCCGTCAGCCCCACCGCCACCAGGCCCCACCCGGAGATGGCCGTGAAGGCGGTAGCCCGCTCCATGGTGTCCCGGATGAACTGGAGGTTATCCAGGGCGTGGGATTGCAGGGGAGTGGGTTCAGGGCGAATGGGCGGTAGGCTGCCCATGGTGCCAGTGTAGCCGGGCGGCGCTCTTTTGTCAAGTACTTTGTATTGCAAAGGCCGGGCCGCACTCACAGCCAGTACCGCCACGCCCCCGTGACTAGCACGTACGCCGCCAGGCACGCATTGGTCGCCGCGTGCGCCAGGATGCAGTCCGCCAGGTTCCGGGTCCGGACCATCCATCCGTTATAGGCCAGCCCGGCCGCCAAGCCTACGTCCCAGTAAGGTCCGTGCTCGAGGGCGAATAGGATAGCCGTGAGCCAGAAGGCGCGCGCCGCGTAGGTTCCCAGCGGGAGGCCTTCGAAGTGGGGCGAGATCAGCCAACGCATCAGCCAGGCCCGCCAAAATAGCTCTTCCACAACGGGCACGAGCAGCGCCGAGCCTCCCGCGCGGAACAGCAAGAACACGAGGTCAGTGCGAAGGCTGTCGGGAACGGTACTCCGTGCGGCGCCGGTCAGTGAGTTGCGGAAGAGCCAGAGGTCACGGTAGCCGGGCCAGAGAAGGTCGGGAGCGATCCAAACGATGAAGACCGCCACCCCCGCCAGCAGACTGGTCCGCGGGCGAGAGGGCTTGCAGGCAACCAGGCGGCGTGAGCCCCACCAGAACACCAGCGCCGCGGCGAGGACACGTGCCGGGCAAGCCGCCTGCGGGGGGGCGCCCGTCGCGCTGCCCAGTCCCAGCAGGAGGACAAACGTGGCGAAAGGGGCTACATATCGCCAAGACTCAGGCCTGGGGCTGGCGGAGGTCTCGCTGGGAGGGGTCAAGCTGGCCAGTTCCCTCCCTCAACCTAGCTTCGCTAGCAGTTCCCTGATTCTGGCGGCCTCATCCGGAGCGGGCTTGCTCTGCAAGGCGGTCTGTAGCTCCTTGCGGGCCGAGGGCTTGTCGCCTTTCTGATAGAGAGCCATACCCAAGTGGTAACGGTAGGTCGAGTTCCGGGGCAACTTGCCTACCAAGTCGCGGAAGATCTCGATGGCGTTGTCGCTCAGGTTCTTCTTGATGTAGATCCAGCCGAGCGTGTCGGCCACGTTGGGATCCTGGGGGAGTATCTGCCGGGCTCGCTGGGCCAGGGTGAGGGCCTGGTCCAGGTCGTCGCCGCTCTCCGCCATGAGATAGGCCAGGTTATTGAGGGCGATGGGTTGATCGGGCTGTAGCTTCAGGGCCTGCTGGTACGCGGCCTTGGCCTCGGCCCGCTGGCCCAAGGAATCTTGCAGCATACCCAGCGGCACATACGGCCTGGGGTCATTGGGGCTGAGTTCCATGGCTTTGCGGAAAAACGGCGTAGCGGAGGCGGCGTTGCCCATGAGACGGTAAGTTTCCCCGATCTGGAGGTGCAGATCGGTGGACCTAGGGTTCTTCTCGAGCACCTTCTTGTAATTGGCGATGGCCTCCTCATACCTGCTGCTGCGCACTTGCAGGTGGGCGATGGCAATCACCAGGTCCAGGCGCTGAGGCTGCTTGAGCAGTTCGGCCTTGAGCAGCTCGATACCCTTGTCGTACTGGTTCTGAAGCGCCAATGCGTCCGCCAGCCCCAGCAGCCCACGCAGGTCGGCGGGGTTGGCTCGGTGCAGCCGGGCGAAGACCTCCTCGGCCTCCTTGAACTTGCGCTGCTGCACATTCAGCACGCCGAGC
>CAYYNS010000257.1:0-3290 GCA_964473085.1 uncultured candidatus Brocadiaceae bacterium | reverse complement strand
CCGCATGCCTCCATGGAAGGGCGCGCCTCATAAGGATGGCGGCACGCTGCGTCCAGCTCGCACTCGCTGCAAAGCTCGCAGGGTCCCGAGGCAAGCGTGAAGGCCTTGTAGTAGCCACAAAGGAAAACGCGCCGTTCTATGTCCGCCAGAGCCTTGCGGCCCCCGCCTTTGTGGCCCCAATAGATCAGGAACGCCACCCCGTACTCGTCGAGCAGCTTGCGGGTCTGCTCGGGGCTGGGCGAATGGGGTGGGCACGTGAGGCACTGCCCGTACCCGTCACAGCCGAACTGGCACTTGAGCCGCACCCACTCGCCCGTGGGAATCTGACGGGGGTCTACCCTGCGCGTATCCGCCGCCCCGGCGGACAGGATGATCTCCTCAATCTCCCTCCAGTTACCTTCTGGCATCACTTTTTCCTCCATAGTGGCCAGGTGAGTTTGGCTGCCCGACACGCAAGCCCCGCAGGCCAGCAAAAGAACCGTTAGGAGCAAGCTGCACGGAGCGGTCCTGAGGCGCCTCCGGTGCCGAGGGCCGCTTTGACAGCGTCTCCCCGGCCATTATACTTGACCGCAGGGACAGTGGGCGGAGCACTCGGCTGCCGCGAGGGCACGATCTCGTTGAGAGAGGGCGCCTGAGCGGCCGCAGGGAACCTATATGGGAGTCGTGATCGTGCGCGCACTGCAGCCGATGAACATCTGGGACATGCTCGATCGCAGCGTCCGCCTGTATCGGCGCCACGTCTGGAGACTGCTCGTCGGTGCGGTGCTTGTGTCCCTTGCCGGTTATACGGTCAACAGGTTGGTGCTGTTCGGAATTCAAGCTCACGCCAAGCATGTCCCCTTTCCGGGCGCGTCTTTGGGCCAGGCTTTAGTGCTGACGCTCCTGAGCCTTAGCGCGGCGGCCGTCGCGCTCGTCGTGGGGTTCGCAGAAACCGGTATCCTGTCTGTGCTGGTCAGCGACGCCTACATTGCGGACCGCGTTTCGTTGCCGGAGGCGCTTGCCAGGCTCCCCATCTCCGCCGTTCTGGGTGCGTGCCTGCTCTCAGGGCTGATCATCGGCGTCGGGTTCATGATGTGCGTGGTGCCGGGGTTGTTCTTTGCCGTCACGTTTGCCCTGGTGCCAGTGGTGAGCGCCCTAGAGCGGTGTGGGTCGTTCGCTTCGCTGAAACGCAGTTGGGGTCTGGTGCGTGCACCGATGCCGCGCGGGTTCTGGAACAACACGGTCACCCGCATCATTATCATCTGGACCTTCGTAGCGGCCCTGAGCCTGCTCGCCCTCGTGGTTTTGGGGGCCGTCACCGAGATGGTCCCCGATTCGTGGAGGGTGGAAAGGTCCATCCCGACCCCGATGGGACGGTGGCAACTCAGGCCACTTCGCCCCTGGATCGGCGTGGGGATGGACCTGTTCGGGGTAGTCGTACAGGCCTTCTTTCGGCCTTTCTTTCTGTGCGCGTTGGTCCTGCTCTACTACGACATCCGGGCCAGGAAGGAAGGGCTTGACATCGAGCTCCTCCTTCAGCGCCCGGATGGGCGACAAGGCGGGCAGCCTCAGCCCGGGGCGGTGGTTCAGGCATGATTGGTGTTTGCCCCATCGTGATTGCTGCGCTCCTATGCGCGGGCCTGACGGCACCGGAATCGAAGGCCCCAGCGCATGCCGACCTGTTGGCGGAGCTCGAACATCTTGGCGCGATGCTGGATGCTGCCCGAGAACCGCAAGGGGCGCAAGCGTGGCGGCAGAAGGCGTCCGCGGTGAGCATCCGCGCGGATAGTGAGCGCCTGTTCGAGCGTTCGGAACTACGGCTCTCGGACCTTTATCCCACGCGGGAAATGTGCGCGCAACTGCGCCTGTGGGCCGATGCGGAAGGGGAGCAATTGCCTTCTGCGGCGCGATATCAGGCGTGGCTGCGAGAGCTGAAGCGGGCCCTGTCGGATTTCCAGCGGCTCGGCACCGAGCCGCCAAGTGCGCCTTCTCGGATGCAGGCACAGGGCGAACTGGACAGCATCCTTCAGCAGCCCGCCTATACCGAGGTCGCTCGGGCGCGGCCCGGCCTGGCGGCGAGGATTGCAGAGCTTGTGGCGCGCTACGTCTTTTACCCCCTGTTCGGCCCAAAAAGGAGCGCGACAATTCAAAAGGCGGTCACTTTTGTGTGTCTGGTGATCCTGGCGCTGCTGCTCGCGCATACCGTCTGGGAACTGTGGACGGCGCTTCGTTCCGGACGCAGGCTGGGGGCTGCGCAAGGCAGAAGGGCCCTTGCCCAGGCGGTGCCGCTCGAGTCTGCGGAGGAGCTGATCACACGTGGCGACCGCCTGTGGACGGCCGGGCTGCTCCAGCAGGCTCTGGGCTTTTACTACCTCGCCTTGATCTCGTACCTGGCTCGCGCGCGCTGCACGCGGCTTGACCGCAGCCTTACCAACTGGGAGCACTATCAACTGGCGGCGCGCAGCGGACGGCTTCGAGAGCCCCACCTGCGGCGGCTGGCCGAGCTGAACGGGTTTTTTGATGAGCACTGCTACGGCGGCCTCCAGCCATCGGAGGGGTCGGTAAGGCAATTCCGTGCGTGGGTGCTGGAGTTCAGGGATGCGACTTGAGCGGTCTTACCTTAAGCTGGCCGCACTGGCCCTGGGCATCGTCGCTCTGGCAGCCGTGGCGGGCGTCCTTACGGCCAAGCAGGGCGGCATGGCGGCTTCCGCTTCCCGAAGCAGCTACAGCACGGCACCTGCGGGCGCGGGGGGTTTTTACGAATTGCTCTGTCGAACGGAGGCCGTTCCTCCCCTGCAGCTCAGGTCGCTGGAAGACCTTCCCAGCCTGCAGGGGGTCCTGGTGATAGTAGGCCCGCTGGAGAAACCCCTCACCCAGGAAGAGGCAGGCAGAGTCCTGACCTGGGTTCATGCAGGTAATGGGCTTCTTTACCTCGTGGGGGCTGAGGAACCCGGTCGGGCACCATGCGCACTGGAGGACGTGCTGGCAGGGCCGCGTGACCAACCGCGCCGCCCTCCATTGGCGGGCGTCTTTGGGGAGGTGCAGCCGGCGGTGCTGAATGGGAGCGTCCCCGCGTTCCGGGGTGCCCCAACGATCCTCGTCGAGGTGCCGACCCGCCCCAGGGACGGCCTGTACCTCAGAGGCACAGCGCTCTACAATACCCCGGCGGGAGCAGAGGTGGCGTGGGCTCCGCGAGGGTGGGGGCAAGTGATCAGTTGCCTGAGCAGCACGCCCATTCAAAATCGCGGCATCGGCGAGGGGCACAATCTGGATTTCCTGCTCTGCGCCATCAAGGTGCTTCGGCCTGCTGG
>CAYYNS010000256.1:0-3300 GCA_964473085.1 uncultured candidatus Brocadiaceae bacterium | reverse complement strand
GGCCGCTCAATAGTAGTAACCTTCCGCGACCTCGACGGCAAGCTTGCACCACTCCCAGAGCCGGCGCGGTTCGCCCCGACAGGTGCTGATGTCCTTCATGATCAGCTCGACCACGCAGCCGCGAGTCCTGTCGAGCACGCGGCGCAGGTCGTCGCGGGCTGCCCTGGGTTCCCACTCGTCCCACGCGAAGACCGCCGGGTTGGGCTTGTAGGAGAAGATGTAGTCGCGCCCTATCGCCTCGGCTGCCCTGTCCACGTCCACCCACCTGCTCATGCTGATGCGGCGCAGGCGCGGGATGCGCCTCAGGATGTGGACCTTGTCATGAAGGGGCTCGCAGCAGCCGTAGCAGTTCAGCCCGAACCGCTCCAGCCACCGCATCTCGTGCCGCAGGCAGAACTCCCAGTGCATCTCGGGCGAGACCTCCGAAAAGATCTGCCCCGTGGCCGTCCCCCACTGGTCCATCGGCCGAGCATGGGCGCCGTCGTAGCCGGGCCGTGGAAGCTCGTCGGTGATGCCCAGGCCGCCGGAGCCTACGCGGTGATTGCCGTTGCTCACGGACAGCATGCCCTGCTCCTGGAGCTGGTCCAGGCGCGCGCAAAGCGCCTCGACCATGCACGAAATGCCCTCGTGCACGAACGCCGGCCGGTCTACCATGTCCACCATCAGCTCAGTGACGCCCCACCACTGAACCAGTATGTCCCAGGGAGCGAACCAGATGTGCGTAACGCCGCGCTCCTGGACCGGCATCACTCCTTCCAGCAGCTCGCACGCCATCTGGTAGTTGCGCTGCGTCGCCTCCCAGTCGGCCGTGATCCGGGGCACCTGGATCTTCTCGATGTCGGCCTCCTGTCGGATGACCGGTATGTAGTCGCGCGAGCCAAACCCGTAGCCCTGCTGCGTCTGGCCCAGCACGGACTGCGCCTCGATGCCGAAGCCGCTGTCGTGGTAAACGCAGTCACAGTACCAGACGCCGTCCACGACCATGTCCGTTCGCATGTGGTTCCAGAGGTATAGCATGGTGCGAAGGCCGCCCTCGACGCTGCGGCAGAACGGGTCTTCACAGCGGCAAGCGACCTCCTCGCACTGCATCTCCCACCAGGGGATCTCGTTGATCCAGACCATGGGGCGCACCGGCTCAAGCCGGTTGAGCTTCCGCCACAGGGCGCGTTTCTGGTCCTGCACGGGAAGCCGCGCAATCTCCATCACCTGCTCGGCAAGCTCACGAACGATCAGACGGTCATTCTGGGAGAAGGGCATCTTTCCTCTTGCATCTGAAGGCCGCACGGCGGCGCGCCCTTCAGAGCCTCCTGTATCTGGCCACGAGCGTTGTGGGGCCTTTGACCCTTACATGCACGACGGGCTGCGTGCCCGTGACCGCCCCCTGCCAGCCGGCAAACCTGTAGCCTTCTCCTTCGAGGAAGGCGGTCGGATTCGAGGGGTCCATGAGCCTGCCCAGCCTGGGGGACTCCCCTGGGGCCAGCCTCTGCGCATCGGCCTCGTCTTTCTCCTCCACACTGTAGGCCTCCATGTAGCTGCGGGCGACCAGGAGGGCCTTCTTGTGCAGGTCGAGGACCTCGACGCGACGCACGCCCGGTTCGTCGAAGTCAATGTGGCACTTCCCGTAGCTCGGTCCCATGACGTATTTGGTAGTCCAGCGTCCCGAGTGGGTCCACAGGGAGACGCCGTCTACCCGGAACTGCACCTTGCCCAGCGCCGGCCTGGTCTCGATGGTCAGTTCGCAACGGGGGCCCGCCGACTTCTGAGGAACAGTTGCAGGCTCGAACAGGTAAAGGCGCCCGGACTGGCGCGGTATGCGCAGCCTTGCCGTGCCTTTCCTGCCATCGCCCCACTTGACCTTGAACCGCGCGTTCTCGTAAAGGCCGTACAGGACCGAACCGGGCCAGGCGTAACTGACCTCGACCACTGCGGCGCGGTCGGTCGGGTTGACCGCCACCATGCCGTTCTCGAAGATGCGGTAGTGCACGCCCTGCTCGGTCACCCGCTCGGGCGTGCGGGGCTGGCCAGTCTCGATCTGGTAGAGGACGTTGCACTCGGGGTCGTCGTAGACGGCGCTGTTGCCAGCCTGCCATATAAGGTTCATGAGCCTGGCGGAGGCGTAGCAGAAATAGCAGTCATCCTTCAGGCTGTTGTTGGTATGGCCCACGTAGCTGAGGCAGCATATCTGTTTGCCAGCGCGCATCCACCTGGCGAGCTTCCTGTCCATGCCGTTCCAGTGCCTGTGCCAGTCGCCCCAGCGCTCGGTGCTGACCCAGGTGCAGATGAAGCTTTCGGACATCTCGCAGTCAATCCAGGGCCAGTAGGCGCGCGGCAGGTGCACGGGCTGGGCTGAGTTGACCAGCAGCGCCCCCTCGGGGTCCTTCTCGCGTATGAGCGCCTGCGCCTCCTTCAGCAGCATGGCGAAGGCCTCGATCTGAGTCGGGTAGAGATGCTTGTGCGCGCCGTAGTTCTCGCCCCAGCACCGGCGGTTGATGTGGACGTTGTCCAGGAAGATGCCGCCTGCGCCCAGGTCCATCAGGTGCTCAAGGTAGCCCAGCACGCTGTCACGGTACCCCTTTACATTCGCGCAGGTGCAATACCAGTTCTTTGCGTCCTCTGACTCCCAGAAGCCCGTGCGTTTCCAGTGCCCGTAGCGGTCTACCTCAAGCCAGTCGGTGTGCTCGGACATGCGCACGCCCTGATAGCGCGCCGTGATGGGGGCCTGGTAGAAGGTCATGTATGGGAAGCCCCGCAGCCCGCTGGCCCGCAGGGCCATCAGGTACTCCTTGCTGTGCGGCGTGTGCGTGACGAAACGCCACTTGTTGGCCTTCAGGTGCCTCCATGGCACATCGCCGAAGCCGTATGTCTCCGACGTGGTGAGCCACTGCGGAACGCGCGGACCGAGTTCCCCATCGTTGCGCCTGGCCATAGTGCCGCCTCCTCATGCGAGCTTTATCTTCAAGGGCCAGCGACGATTGCGCCCGCCCCAGCGCAGATTGTAGCCTGCGCCCGGCAGACCCTCAAAGCGCTGGCGCGCTACGGCCGTGCCGGCCGGAGGGCCGCAGTCAGCTTGAGGTCCCTCTGCCATCCGCGCCCGCCAGCCCTGACGATGAGCCGGCGGCCCGCCTGTTCCAGGCGCACCCTGGCCGGCCTCGCCCCGGGCGAAAGGAGCGTGGCCATCGTGACATTCAGCTCGCCGGGCGCCTCAGTGCACCACCGCAGGATGGTCGTGGCGGGCGCGGTGGGCGTGGTGGGGGCGCTGGTGGCCGTGCGCAGGATGGCCGGCACGGCACACGCGTAGGC
>CAYYNS010000255.1:0-3311 GCA_964473085.1 uncultured candidatus Brocadiaceae bacterium | reverse complement strand
GGTCGGGGTCGCCCATCGCTTGCTCCAGCAGCTTCACGCCGAGGCTCTTTCGCACCTCCGCCAGGCGCCCCACTCCTGTGATGGCGGCCAGCCGCACGCGCGCGTCCGGATCGGAGATGCGGCTGCCGACGGCCTCCAGGCCCTCAGGGGTCCTGTAGCTGCTCAGAGCCTCCACGGCCGACTCCGCCTGGCGCACTCCCCTGTCCGTGGCGGGAGCTTTGAGGAACGCCTCGATCACCTGTGGCACCGCAGCGTCCTGCATCCGGACCAGTTCGGCTATCGCCTTGGTGCGCACGTCCTCGCGCTCGTCGCCGAGGTCCCGAAGGTAGCTTTCGGGACCGGCGGATTTCGAGCATCCGCAGATGGCCGCGGCAAGCAGGGCGAGCGCCGCCCACATGACGGAGCGGCCCGTGCGTTCAGGGGTCAAGCCCGATGTGGCACTGCCCACCGGCATGCCACTCATCTTAGCGACACCTCCCGGTTCATGCTCCGAGCGCTGCTGCCGGCTGAGCACCTGTGAGGATGCTCACCCGCGCCAGGTGGTGCGGGCCGTCATGGGGTGTGCCGGCTGCTTGCCGGCCGCCGGCTCGAATCTGAATGCGCACGTCGGCGCGTCCCTCAGGTCGCGCTCGTCAATCGGGAACATACGACACTGTGCTGGACGCCGCAGGTAGATCGTGCAGTGGTTCTTGCCTGAGAGCCAGGGGCAGCGCAGCCCCAGGGAGCAGCAGCTTCCGCACCTTGCGCAGTCGCCTCGGCGCCGGCTTGCCTGCGCGCGGACGTAACGGGGCCTGAAATGCGTCAGCCAGAACCGCCGCAGCTTCCCCCCCGCAAGCTTCAGCCCTGTGGGCAACTGTCAGGTCTCCCTCAGCTCGCACGCCCGTACGATATAGCCCCCCCCGGAGGCTGTCAAGGGGGCGGTGGACAGGCCCCCGCCTCGAGCCTCTCAGCGACCGCCTGTGCAACGGCGTAGGTGCGATCGTGGGAGAGGCTGATCTGGATCCTGTCCACGCCGAGCCTGCGGCTCAGCTCGAGGGTGCGCCCGTGCAGTTCTATGTTGGGGGCGCCCAACTGGTTGGTGCAGACCTCCACGTCGCGGAAGCTGGCGCCCTTCTGCCAGCCGACCCCAAGGGCCTTCAGGACGGCCTCCTTGGCGGCGAATCGGGCGGCGAACCGCTGCTCAGGGTGGGCGCAGCGGGAGCAGTACTGGACCTCGCGGTCGGTGAATGCCCTGCGCAGGAAGCGCTCGCCGTGAGCCTCCACCAACTGGCGGATGCGGCTGACCTGGACGATGTCCACCCCGATTCCCACGATCATGGTCCGGCTCACTCCCGCTCTGGCTCAGGCTCCTGGGGGGCAGGGGCTTGCTGTGGGGGCCGGCGCCTGCGCTCGGCGAGGGCTGGTGCGAGCTTGTCCAGGATGGCCGTCTCGATCTTTTGGGCGAGGTCCTGGTTTTCCTCCAGGAACTGGCGGGCATTCTCCCGGCCCTGTCCCAGACGGGTCTCGCCGTATGAGTACCACGTGCCGGACTTATCAACGATGCCGCATTCGGAGCCCAGGTCCAAAAGGTCGCCCTCCAGGGACAGGCCACGGCGGAACAGCATGTCCGCCTCGCACCGCTTGAAGGGCGGCGCCACCTTGTTCTTGGTGACCTTTATGAGGCAGCGGTTGCCGATGGTCTCCTCGCCGTCTTTGATGCTTCCGATGCGCCGGATCTCGATGCGCACGGCGCTGTAGAACTTCAGGGCTCGGCCCCCGGGGGTCGTCTCGGGAGAGCCGAACATGACGCCGATCTGGGTGCGTATCTGGTTGATGAACATGACGGTCGTGCGCGACCTGGCGATGCTGCCGGACAGCTTGCGCAGCGCCTTTGACATCAGCCGTGCCTGGAGCCCTACGCTCTGGTCGGCCATCTCGGCCTCGACCTCCTCTCTGGGCACGAGAGCAGCCACGCTGTCAACGACGACCGCGTCGAGGGCGTTGCTGCGCACCAGCGCCTCCACTATGTCCAGGGCTTGCTCGGCGGAGTCCGGCTGATGGATAAGCAGCGCGTCCATGTCCACCCTGAGCGTGCGGGCGTAGTCGGGGTCGAAGGCATGCTCGGCGTCCACGAACGCGCATATCCCGCCCGCCTTCTGCGCATTGGCGACCACTTGCAGTGAAAGCGTGGTCTTGCCAGAGGCCTCGGGCCCGTAGATCTCCACCACTCGCCCCCGCGGCACCCCGCCGATCCCAAGCGCTATGTCCAGGGCGAGCGAGCCGGTGGGGATGGCCTCGACGGCAAGCCTTGCCTGGCTCTCCCCCAGCCTCTGTATGGTCCCCTTGCCGTACTGCTTCTCGATCTGCTTGAGCACCCTTTCCAGTGCCTTTTGTCGAGGGTCTTCAGCAGTGCCGTTTGCTGACATGTTTCTGGCCCCTCCCCCAATGAGCGTGCGCACAGAGCCTCACGCCACCGGCGCTATTCTACATGGCAGCGCACGGGTTGCAAACGAAAAGCCCCCCGGCGCCCGCGCGTTTTGACAGCCTCTTCTGTTTGTGCTATAAGCGAGTGCGCAAGGGCCGGAAGAAAGGCGGTCTGTCATGCGGTACTGGCTTCTGGCGGCGCTGGCAGTGGGGCTGTGGTGCAGCGCGGCGCAGGCGGCGCCCCGGGTGGAACAGGTTTACGGTGGCACCATCGGCTCCGCCCACATGCAACGGCAGTGGGTGAGCGTGTTCGTCAAGGTGCGTAACGAGGGGGATGCCGCCGAGGGTGCCAGGGCCGTGCTCCACGTGTCAAGCGGCCTGCGAGAGGTCCAGTATGTCAAGGCGTTCCACCTGCCGGCTGGCTGCGAACGCCGCGTCTGTCTGTACGCGCAGCTCGGATCGGATAATTCGTATCCGGTGGAGGTTCTGGACCGTAGGGGGAGCGTGCTGGGCAAGGGCGAGGTGTGGACCAGCCCGCTGACGCGTGGCCGCTTCCTGATCTTGGTGCTGGATGAGGCAGCCCTGTTGCCCAACCTGAACCTGTATCTGTCGCAATGGGACGGCTATGGCCGCCTTCCCGGAGACAGGTCTGCCACCCTGGTGGAAACACAGAGGCTGCCCGAACTGATGGCTGGCATCGTGCGCCGTGGGGCGGTCATGCACACCCGGGTGGGCGATTTCCCGGACTACTGGGCGGGGCTGGACTCGCTCAACGCCGTGGCCCTGGGTCAGGTTGACCATCAGCAGTGGCGTCCCGGTCAGCTCGAGGCGCTCACGACCTGGCTGCAGAGTGGGGGCACGCTGCTGCTGTTCCCCGGCACGGAGCTCGATTCGCTCCGCGCCTCCCG
>CAYYNS010000254.1:0-3318 GCA_964473085.1 uncultured candidatus Brocadiaceae bacterium | reverse complement strand
TTGAAGTCGCTGGCGGCCCGATTCTCTACGGGATCACCATACCCCACGGTGCCCCGCAGCCGGAACTTGCGCGGGAGTTCGTCGAGCTCCTCCTGTCCGAGCGGGGGCGGGCGATCGTGGAGGGCTGCGGCCAGCAGCCCCTATGGCCGCCTGCGTACTCCAGGGCAAGCAGCAGGGGCGGCTTGCCGTTCTGAATCTCTCGCAAAGGAGCGTCTGAAATGCTGCGGGCCAGGTTCCTGACGGCTGTCTTTGCCGGCGCTGGAGCGTTGCTGGTGCTGTTCCTGGCAATGCCGCTGGTGGCGATGGTAGCTTCGGAGCGGCCGGCCACGCTCTGGGACGCCCTTGCCGAGCGGGACGCCAGGTCGGCGGTTCTGGTCTCGGCAGGCGCTGCGGCGGTTTCCACTGCGCTGGCGCTCGTGCTTGGTGTGCCGATGGGGTATGTGCTGGCCCGGCGCGAATTTCCCGGAAAGGCGGCCATCCAGGCTCTGGTTGACATGCCTGTAGTGGTGCCGCACCTTGTTGCCGGCATTGCGCTGCTGACGGTTCTGGGTCCACAAGGGGTCGTGGGCGGGCCGGCGGGTGCCGTTGGCCTGCGCTTCGTTGATGCCCTTCCGGGCACGGTGGCGGCGATGTTGTTCGTTTCGGCACCCCTTGTGGTGAACGCCGCCCGCCATGGCTTTGAGGCTGTCAACCCGAGGCTGGAACAGGTCTCGCGCAGCCTGGGAGCCTCGCCCTTGCAGACGTTCCTGCGCGTCAGCATGCCACTGGCAAAAGGCCCCATCGTTTCCGGCGCTGTCATCTCGTGGGCCAGGGCCGTCTCAGAGTTCGGCGCGGTCCTTGTGATCGCATACTACCCGCGGGTCGCCCCCACGCTCATCTACGAGCGCTACACGGGGTTCGGACTTCGCGGCGCTCGCCCGATCGCCGTGTGCTTGCTGCTGATCTGCCTTTCGCTGTTCGCCTTGGTGAGACTTCTGGTCAGACGATCCCCGGGGGCTGGTGGAGTGCAAGGGCGTGCTCAGTGTTGAAGGCGTGTCGAAGAGCTGGGGGACGTTCAGGCTGCAAGCGGTGAACCTCCACGTGCTGCGCGGCGAGTTCTTTGTCCTGCTGGGGCCCAGCGGCGCGGGAAAGAGCCTGCTGCTGGAGCTCATCGCCGGGTTCCACGTGCCGGACAGCGGCAGGATCTGTGTGAACGGCGTTGACGTGACGGCCCTGCCGCCAGAGAAGCGCAACGTCGGGCTGGTCTGCCAGGACGACATGCTGTTTCCGCACAAGAGCGTGCGCCAGAACGTCATTTACGGGCTCCAGGTGCACCGTGTTGGAAAGCTGCTCACAGCCCAGCGGCTCGATGCCCTGGCCGCGCTCCTGCACCTGGAGCGGCTCCTGGACAGGCCCGTGGCGGCGCTTAGCGGCGGGGAGAAGCAAAGGGTCTGCCTGGCGCGCGCCCTCGCCACGGGGCCGGACCTGCTGCTGCTGGACGAGCCGTTCTCTTCACTTGATCCCCCCGTCAAGCTCCAGCTCTGGGAGGACCTAAGGGATCTGCACCGCCAGAGCGCAATGACGATTCTCGCGGTGACCCATGATCGCGTCGAGGCCCGTGCGCTGGGCGAGCGCATCGCCGTCATGCAGCGCGGGCGCATCGAACAGGCGGGGGCGGCCCCGAGCGTTTTCGAGAGGCCCGACACCGGTTTCGTCGCTTACTTCACCGGCGGAAAGAACATCTACCGCGGAACCGCGCGCAGCAGCGGCAGCCTCGCCGTGTTCACCGCGGGAACCCTCAGCCTGCTCACTACGTCAGAGGTTCGCGGTGAGTGCGAGGCGCTCGTCAGGCCGGAGAACATCATCGTTTCGCGCGAGCCCGTCAGGACCAGCGCGCGCAACCAGCTCGCCGTCACCGTCCAGTCCGTCACAAGGCGGGGCGACCTCTTCGAGGTCACGGCAAGCTTCCGTGAGCACCTGATGACCTGCATTGTCACCCCGCTGTCCGTCGAGGAGCTCGCCATAGCGCCTGGCGCACAGGTCTACTTCTCGTTCAAGGCAGGCAGCGTTCACCTGATGGGGCACAGCCAATGATCTCACACGAAGACGCCTTGCAGGTCATCCGGGGCAGCGTCGGGACGCTTGGCCAGGAGGAGGTGGCCACCGCCGCATGCGCGGGCAGGATTCTTGCGAGCGACCTGGTCGCCCGCCTGCCCAGCCCGCCCTTCGACAAGGCGGCCATGGACGGTTTCGCAGTGCGGGCGGCCGATGTCGGGCGGTTGCCCGTCGAGCTCACGCTGGTGGGGGCCTCTCATGCCGGGCGGTGGCCCGATTTGCGACTTGGTCCGGGGCAGTGTGCCTCCATTTCCACGGGCGCGCCCCTGCCGCAGGGAGCGGACATGGTCGTGATGGTTGAACACACCACCCAACTGCCGGGCAGCCGCGTGCGCGTTGAAAGGCCGTCCGGACACAACGTGTGCCCCATGGGCGAAGACATCCGCCAGGGACAGCTGGTGCTGCGTGCAGGTCAGGAACTGACGGCTCTCAGGGTCGGCGTGGCCGCCTCGGCCGGCTACGATCGGCTGCGGGTCTTCAGGAGGCCCACCATTGCGCTCCTGTGCACGGGGACGGAGGTTGTGGAGCCAGGGGAGCCGGTTCAGAGAGGTCAAATCTACAACAGCAACGGACCGATCCTTAGAGCCCTGCTTACACCCCTGAGTGCCTCCCTGGAGTATCTCGGAATTGCCGGTGACCAGGAGGACGACTTGCAAGAGGCGGTCCGGCGCGGCCTGAAGGCAGACGTGCTGGTGATTTCCGGGGGCGTCTCCGTCGGGCGCTACGACCTCGTGCCCTCCGTCCTGGAGCGGCTCGGCGTGCGCATCCTGTTCCGCGAATGCGCCATCAGGCCGGGCAAGCCCGTGCTGTTCGGAACGCGCAGCGGGACCTGCCTCTTCGGGCTGCCAGGGAACCCGCAGTCATGTTTCGTGGTCTTCCACGTGCTGCTGCGTCCTGCTCTGGCGATGATGTCCGGGGCCGGCGAAATCTGCCCGGCTTACAGGACCGGCCTTGCGCGCGTGGGCTTTCCGAACAAGCCTGACCGCAAGCATTTCGTTCCCTGCCGGGTGGAAGTCAGCGAGGGTCTCAACTACTTGACGCCTGTGCCCTGCCGGGGCAGCGCGGACATCATGAGCGCCAGCGCGGCGAGCGCTTATCTGGTGGTGCCGCAGGGGGTCGAGCGGGTCGAGGCGGGACAACGGCTGCTGTTCTTCGAAGTGTAGGGATGCTAAGCAAGCTGCCCGGCTTCATCGTGTAGGGCATCATCAGACGATGACCATCATT
>CAYYNS010000253.1:0-3344 GCA_964473085.1 uncultured candidatus Brocadiaceae bacterium | reverse complement strand
TGCCTTTCGCGTCTGAGAAGCACGTGGAGCAAAATGACCCCGCCCAGTGCGACCGTCAGAGCGCCGCTCGTCCAGAGAGTGCGCCGCACCGAAAGGAGCACCAGATAGAAGGCCGAGACCACGCATCCGGCAAAACCGGCGACAGTCGAGAGGGCAAGCACAAGGCCCGCCTCGAGGCCGGACTGGCTTGCCTGCCGGGTCAGCCAGCGTACCGCCATGGGGGAGACTGTCCCCAGCAGGGCTGTCGGGATGCTGAAGAGCACGAGGGAAGCCAGAAGTGAGCCCCACTTGTCGTCGAACCCCAGATTGAGAATGCCGTCACAGGCCGGCCTTGTGAGAAGCGGTATGGCGCACAGCCACATTCCGGCGGCTAGAAGGCTGATCGCCAGGCCCAGTGCGCTCCTCGGGCCCTGCGAGAGCCAGCCACCCAGCATGTATCCGGCAGACAGGCTCAGCAGGAAGACCCCGATCACGCTGCCCATCACCACGTAGACGCTGCTGCCGAAATAGGGGGCGAGCACCCTGGCACCGAGGATCTCCAGCTCCATGACAAGCCAGCCGCACGCACACGCGACGAAAAGGGCAGCGCCGGCCGGCAGGGGGCGGCCTTCCTGGTTCGCTGAAGCCCTGGGCGGGGCGGGAGCGCTGCCAGAGCCCGGCCTGCTTCTGTGATCTGGGGACTGGATGGCCAACTCCTTTTCTCTTGGGCCTGGAACCTGGCTTCTTGCCGGCACGGCGGCGCTCCAGAGCGCCTCACGACTGATCCCCAGTAGCCGCGCGGGCCCGTTCGATCCCGAACAGTTCGGCGGGTGCGGTTGTCACCAGTTCGTGTAGCTGCCGTCCGGCCGCTGAAGGTGCGGGTGCTCCCTGATCTGGAACGGGTGCCGCTCCAGTGCCGCCTCGTTGATCTCCCCCCCTAACCCCGGCAGCGTGGGCAGCGGATAGTACGGCCCCCGCCGCTCTGGCATCACGGGGAAGACGTCGCGCGCACCCTCGCTCATCAGCGGATTCACTTCCACCCAGGTGCAGTTGTTGCAGGCGGCAGCCAGGTGGACCGTGGCGGCGGTGCAGACCGCCCCGATCGGATTGTGCGGCATCAGGTCTATGTAATGCGCCTCAGACCATCCCGCGACCTTCTTCGCCTCAGTCAGCCCCCCGACGCAGCAGACGTCAACGCGCGCGAAGTTCGTCAGGCCCCGCTCGATGTAGGGCAGGAACGCCCACTTGCTGGCGAACTCCTCGCCGATGGCCAGCGGCACGTCCGTCATTGTGCGGAGTACCGCATAAGCGTCTGGAGTCTCGCAGCGGATCGGCTCCTCCAGAAAGGCCAGGCTGCCGGGCGGGATCATCTGGCAGAACGACGCTGCCTCGGCCACGCTGAGGCGGTGATGGAAGTCAATGCCCAGCGGGACGCGCCTGGGGACGCGCGCGTGGATCTCTGCGAAGCGCTCGGCTGTGTCCGCGATCGCGGCGCGCACGTCCAGGACGTTTGTGGCATCGGGCTGGTCGCCCTCCCTGCGGAAGGCGAGCGGCAGCACCGGGTCGGCGGGGCCAAAGCGCACGGCCGGCCAGCCTTCCTCGATCGCCTGCTGCGTTCGCTCCAGGCAGTCCGGCGCCGACAGGCTCCCGCACGTGATAAACCCATAGACCCTGTCCCGGCATGCGCCGCCGAGCAGTTGGTAGACCGGCACACCCAGCGCCTTGCCCTGGATGTCGTAGAGCGCGATGTCAATGGCGGAGGTCACGGCTGTCAGGATGCGCCCGCCCTCGTAATAAGCGCTGCGGTAGAGCGTCTGCCAGATGTGCTCGATGCGCAGCGGGTCCATTCCGATCAGGAACTCGCGGAAATGCCTCAGGGCGCCCTCCTGGGCGAACTCGCGTGTCGAGCACCCCGCCTCGCCGAGGCCGTAGATCCCCGCGTCGGTCTCCACCTTGATGATGTGCAGGTCGCGCGGCGCCGTCAGCAGGAAGCTCTTTATGTCCGTGATCTTCACCTTCCGGGCTCCTTCCAAGCATAAGTGTAACGGCCAGGCGCCCTAGCACAGCAGGCGCTCAAGCCGGTCCATGCCTTCCTCGATGTCTTCATCCGCAGCCGCGAAGGAGAGGCGCACGTATCCGTCCGCCCCGAACTCGGTGCCTGAGAGCAACTGCACGCCCGCCTCTTGGGCCGCCAGGCTGACGATGTCGTCAGCCCCCGCGATGTTGCGCCCCCGGATCGTGCGGCCGGCCAGGCCGGACACGTTGACGAAGGCGTAGAAGGTGCCCATCGGCGGCCTGCACGACAGCGCACCCGTCCGCTCGATACGTCCCAGCAGGTAATGCCTTCGGCGCCCGTAGGCGATGACCATCCGCTGCACGTGAGACTGGTCGCCGGTGAGCGCTGCAAGGGCGGCCCGCTGCGCTATCGCGCAGGGCCCCGAGGTGCTCACAGACTGAAGCGCCGTCACCCTCCGGGCGAGCTCTGGCGGCATGGCAGCGTAGCCTATCCGCCAGCCTGTCATCGCATGGGTCTTCGAGACGCTGCCCACGGTCACAGTGCGCGCTGCAACCTCCGGCCCAAGACTGGCAATCGAGACGTGCACTTTGCCGTCGAATACGATCTTCTCGTAGACCTCATCGGAGATGACCAGAAGGTCGTGTTCAACCGCGATGCGGGCGATGGCCTGGAGCAGGTCGGCAGGGTAGACGCCTCCCGTGGGGTTGCAGGGCGAGTTTATGACGATCGCACGGGTGGAGCGCGTGACGGCCTTCTGGATCAGGCGGGGGTCGGGAAGGAATCCGTCTGCCTCACTCGTCGCGACCACCACTGCCCTGCCGCCCGCCCTTCGGACCTGCTCCAGCGTGGCAAACCAGTGGGGCCGGGGCACGATCACCTCATCCCCAGGCCCCACGGTGCACTGGATGACGTTGTAGAGACTGTGCTTGCCACCGCAGGAGACGACCACCTGCTCCGGGCTGACCGGGATGCGGTTCTCGGAGCGGAATTTCTGCGCGACTGCCTCGCGCAGGTCATCGAAGCCGGGCTGCGGCGTGTATCTCGTGAAGCCCTCCGCTATCGCCTGGCGGCCCGCCTCCTTGATGTGCTCGGGCGTCGGGAAGTCAGGTTCGCCCACGCTGAGCCTGATGAGTCGTGCAGAGACGCTCATATCCACTCGACCCCGAACAGCTCGGCCGACCGCAGCCTGAAGTGGAGCGACACCGGCGCCCCCTGGGGCGCGCCGATGTCCGTCTGGCCCTTCCACTGCACGGGCGCGCTGGTGTGGTCGCCCGTGATCGGGTCGCAGTCCTCAGCAGACCTGCCCGCCACGCCTTCCACGCCGACGCGGACCTCTCCCGCCATGGGC
>CAYYNS010000252.1:0-3350 GCA_964473085.1 uncultured candidatus Brocadiaceae bacterium | reverse complement strand
AGGTGGGCATGTACCTGGCCCGCCAGCTCACAGGCGAGTCGCTCTCGGATATCGGGCGATTCTTCGGCGGACGGAGCCACAGCACCGTCAAGCACGCCGTTGAGAAGGTGGCACGCGAAATCCAGGCCGACGGAGTGACCGCGCAAATAGTGAAGCGCTGCCTGGACAGGCTGGAGGGCGGCTGACCCGTGCCGGTTATCGCTGGCGGCTATCCTGCAGGAGGCGGGGCCAGCGGCCAAAAAAGGGTTTGTGTTGAAATGGGCCTGACCAAACCGCTATACTTTTCGAAATTGTAAGAGGTTGTGAGGGGAGCGTAGGGGAGCTGCGGATACGATGTCGGATTTTTGTTTGCTGGTTACTGACGCGCAAGGTTACGTTACTTCGCAGATTGGCTCTCCACCATGCGGGGATGCTGCCCGGGGGGCATCCAACCGAGACCTGCGCGGCTTGAGCTGGCAGGAGGCGCTCCAGAGGCTGGTGGGGATGGACTCGCTTCCAGCGCAATTGCCCTCCGGGCCCGCATCTTACTCGACAAGGACCGCCAGCGGCCGTCCGCTGAGGCTCTGGTTCGTGCCCCTTCCGTGGGAGGCTCTCGGAGGCAGCCTCATCCTGCTTCAAGGCGCAGCTCAGGTGGCGGACCTGCGGGCAGAGCGCTTCTGCATGCTGGGGATGCTTGCGGCGGGGGCGGCCCATGAGATGAATAACCTGCTTACGCTCGCCTCCGGGTGGCTGGAGCTGGCGGAGGCGGGCGAGGCCGGGCGCAGCGCGGAGCCGATCAGGAAGGCCGCAGAGGCCGTGCGCCAGCTAAGCGGCCTGTCGCACTCGCTGCTGGACTTCGCCCGCGGGCGCCCCGAGCAGGCTGCCCCCGTGGAGCTGGGCGGCCTGGTGCGCCAGGTGGTCGAACTGGTGGATTACCAGCTCGAGAAGGACAACGTGCAGATCAGAACAGCGCTGGCCGAGGAGCCTCTGGTCGTCACCGGCAGCCACGACGAACTGTCACAGGTCTTGCTGAACCTGATCCTGAACGCGCGTCAGGCCATGCCGGGCGGCGGCACGGTCTGCATCTCCAGCGCCCGCAGCGGGCAGTGGGCCGTGATCGCGGTGGAGGACACGGGCTGCGGCATGGCGCCCGGGGTCCAGAAGCGCCTCTTCGATCCGTTCTTCAGCACGCGCCGCAAGCAGGGCGGCACGGGCCTCGGGCTGGCCGTCTGCAAACAGGTGGTTGAAAAGCACGGCGGCGGCCTTGCCCTTGAGAGCAAGCCCGGGGCGGGCACGACCGTCACGATTCGTCTTCCGATAGCCGCGAGGTTGGGTGCAAGTGTCGGCAAATGAGGGGCACTCAAGGGGCACGCTCAGCGTGCTGGTGGTCTGTCAGGAGGAGGCGCTGTTTCTGCCTGCTGCCGACAGGCTGCGCCAGAAAGGCTTTGAGCTTCAGACGGCGCCGAACGTCTACCGTGCGGTGGCGGACTTTGCCAGGCGGCCGAGGGGCATCGCGATTGCAGATCTGGACTGCCTTCAGGAATCCGAACTGCAGTTCATCCGCATCCTGCGTGAGCTGAGCAGGGACGTGTTCATCCTGGGCCTGTTCTCGCAGGCGCACCGTCCGAAGGCGGCCGAGGCCCTCAGGCTGGGCGCGGACGCCTGCCTGTTGCAGCCCTTCTATCCCGGCGAGCTTCTCTGGATCCTGGAGCGCTGGGCGGACAGGGCGGCGGGACAGAGGGCTGTGGGACAGGGCTTCCGGGATCACCTCGCCTCGCTAGCGCGCCTGGCCAAGGGCACTGCCCACGAGATCAACAACCCCCTGACCACACTTTCGGGCTGGCTACAGATCATGGAGTCCGAGGAGGGCAGGCCGCAACAGGAGCGCGAGCGCCTGGCCTCCATGAGGGAAGAGGCGGACCGGATCGCCAAGGTCGTCGAGCGCCTCCAGGCATTCGGCGAACAGCGGCCGCAGGAACGCGGGCCGGTGGACATCAACAAGGTCCTGGGCGAGCTTGTGGAGCAGGTGCACCGCGCGGGAGGGGCCGTGCGCGTAGAGTCGGACCTGGAGGCGGCAGGGGCAATCCTCTGGGGCGACGAGGCCCAGATCAGGAAGGCCTGCGGCATACTGCTTGACGATGCGCTGGCCGCCCTCAACGGCGATGGCACAATCCGGGTGTGCACGAGGCTTGCAGAAGACGAGCAGGTGGAACTGAGCGTTTCGGACGACGGGCGCCGGATCGCGGCGGACCAGCTGGACCAGATCTTCGAGCCTTATGCGGTGCTGCCGCGGCTGGGCGAGCAGATGAGCCTCGCCTACCCGGTAGCCTATGGCATCTTCCGCAGTCACGGCGGCGAGCTGACCGTTACCAGCCATGAGGGGGGAGGAACGGAATTTCGAGTGCGGCTGCCCCGCGTCTCCACTGTGCCTTAGCGGAGGAACAGCTCGATGTCGGACGACGTCCTCAGGGTCCTTGTGGTGGACGACGAGCCCAAGATATGTGAGCTGCTCCAGGCTCTGCTCACCAAAGAGGGTTACCTGGTGGAGACCGTCCTTGATGGGCCAGCGGCGCTCATCAAGCTGGGCGGGGTCAAGTACGACCTGGTTCTGAGCGACCTGAAGATGCCGGGCATGGATGGCTTCGAGCTTGCCCGGCGCGTCAAGGGTATTGACGACGAGATGCCGCTGGTCGTGATCACGGGCTACGCCACCATTGACACGGCCATCCAGGCCCTGCGGCAGGGCGTGGACGACTACGTGACCAAGCCGTTCAAGGTGGACGAACTGCGCAAGGTGGTCGCCAGGGTCCTTGCCAAGGCCAGGCTGGCGATGGAGAACCGGCGCCTGATGGCCCAGCTTGAGGGTGCCAACGCCGAGTTGCGCCGCCACCGAGAGGCGCTCCGCATGAAGGTCAGGCTCGCCAACGAGGGCCTGCGCTCCGCCAATCGCGCCCTGCGCCAGCGAATCCAGGAGCTGGAGATGCTCAGGGAGGTCGGCACGTGCACCGCATACGAGTTCGATCTGGACAGGCTGCTTGGGACCTGCGCGCGGCTGGTGGCCGAGGAGCTGGGTGCCCGTCGTGCCTCGATCATCCTGCGCGAGGGCGACTGGCTCACCGTGCGCGGCTGCTACGGCGGCGAGCCGGACAGGCTCCTGGGCATACGCAAGCGCCTCGGAGAGGGCGTGGCAGGCGAGGTGGCGCGCACCTGCAAGCCCGTGCTGGTTCAGGATATCGCCTCTGACCCGCGCTTCTGCCAGCACGCAGATCGCGGCTACGTCACCGCCTCCCTTGTCTGCGCCCCCATCATCTACAAGAAACTGAACCTCGGCGTCATCTGCGTCACCGATAAGCATTCGGGGCGGCCCTTCG
>CAYYNS010000251.1:0-3351 GCA_964473085.1 uncultured candidatus Brocadiaceae bacterium | reverse complement strand
GGGGCACGCTGCTGCTGTTCCCCGGCACGGAGCTCGATTCGCTCCGCGCCTCCCGCTTCGAGAGCCTCCTGCCCGTGCGCATCTACGGGTCCAGGAAACTGGATCACCTCACGCTGGAGGACGACCTGAACCGCTGGGAAGTGCCGCTGGCCGACTACGTGGACGTGCTGGAGGCCGAGGTGCGGGACGGCGAGACGCTCCTGCGCAGCGGGCAGATGCCGATGGTCGTCAGGAAGCAAGTGGGCATGGGCGCCATATGCTTTTTTGCCATGCCTGGTGAGGCGCTCGACCAGTGGAAGCAGAGGGGACCGTTGCTTGCCCACATCTTGCGGGGTCGCGAGCGGATCAAACCGTTCTCCCAGAGCGAGCTGGTGGGCAACGGGCCGCGGATGCTAGACGACGTGGCGGGGGCGCAGGCGGCGCCCCCGTCCTTCGTGGTTGCCACGCTCGGCGGTTTCTTCCTGGTGGCAGCGGTTTCGCTTGTGGTGGCGCACTGGAAGGGGCGAGGCGAGCTGGCATGGGCAGCGATCATCCCGACAGGGATAATTGTCGCTGCGCTTTCCTACCGCGCCGGCGCCACCTATCGCAAGAGGGTCGGCCTGTCGCTCAACGAGATCGCCGTTGCCGCCACCGGCAGCGGCTCCGGGCGGGTGTTTCGCAGCGGGGTAGTGGGCATTCACGCGGACAGGGACCTTGCGGGTGAGCTGGTGGCCGAGGATCCCAACACCCTTTTCACCACAAGCGCGCCGGCGATGGGCGAGGGCGGGGAGATTGCCCGGGACTTCGTGGATGTGGGGCCGCCGTTCAGCCTGACCAGCCTGCGCATATCGGCCGGCAGCTTCCCGCGCTACGTGGTGGATTCCGTACTGGAGCTCTCAGGAAATGTCACCGCTGACCTGCAACTCGGCGAGAACGGCATAACGGGCAGGATCACAAACAGCACGCCCATGCAGCTTGAGCAGTGCCTTTGCGCGGTGAACTCCTATCCGTACGTGATCGGCAACCTGGCGCCGGGCCAGAGCGTAGAGGTGGCGCTCTCAGATGCCAACGTCAAGAGCAAGGACGATTTCACGACGGAGTCCGTCCTTGGGTCGCGTTCGCGGACGCGCAAGCAGATCATCGCCAGCCTGTTCAAGATGGGCGAGGGGCTGGGGGTCGTGCCGTGGGCACAAAGGCTGTTCGTGATGGGCTGGCCAGACAGGGGCTTCATCTGCGAGGGGTTCGTGGGCGTTCACCGGGACCTGACCCGTCGCAGCATTGCACTGCTGTGCGTGGAGGCATCGGTGCGGCCTGCTGCGCCCGGCGAGCGCGTCTGCCTGCCACGCGCATTTTCTACCCCCGCCCTCTGGCCGGAGGGGGCGCTCACGATCATGGACCTTGTTCCGTTCATCACGACGATGATGCCTGAGCGCACGACCCTTTATTTCTACCTGCCCGAATTCACGTCCAATGTGGAGATTACTGAGGCCACGGTTGACATCTCTGCTGGTGCGTACGGTTACCGGCTGGGCATTGTTGGGCGCGACCAGCAGACGGGCCGGGAAGTGGAGCTGGGCTCCTGGGAAAACCTGGACAGCCGACAGTCGTTGACGATCCCGCAGGCCGGCCGGTTCCAGGACAAGAACATGCGCGCCCTGGTACTGGAGCTGCGAGCCGTGCAGCTTGCGAAGATGGGCCAGGCCCCCTCGGTCAGCACGCAAGGCTGGACTCTGAGGGACGTGTCGGTCGCCCTCAAAGGCGTGGCAAGGTAAGGGGAAGATGATCAGGACGCAATCGCTTACCAAGTATTACGGTGAGTTCTGTGCCCTTGAGGATCTGGACCTCGAGGTTGACAGGGGCCAGATCTTCGGTTACATCGGCCCGAACGGGGCTGGCAAGACGACCACGATCAGGATTCTTGCCGCCCTCATGAGGCCCACGCGCGGGCGCGCCTATATCGAGGACGTCGAGGTGAACCGCCGTCCCCAGCGCGTCAGGGAGCTGGTCGGTTACCTGCCCGACTACTTCGGCGTCTACGAAGGCATGCGGGTCCACGAGTACCTCGACTTCTTCGGTGCGGCGTTCAAGATACGTCGCAAGCTGCGGCGCAAGCGGATCGAGGAGGTGCTCCAGATCACGGGGAGCACCTACATGCGGGACAAGTTCGTTGAGACCCTCAGCCGCGGCATGAAGCAGAAGATCGGCATTGCCCGAACGCTTCTGCACAACCCCAGCGTGTTGCTCCTGGACGAGCCGCTCAGCGGCCTGGACCCCACCGCGCGCATAGAGGCCAAGAACCTCCTGCGCAGGCTGGGCGAAATGGGCAAGACCATCCTGGTGTCCAGCCACATACTGTCTGAGCTTTCCGAGATCTGCAACGCGGTCGGAATACTGGACCACGGCACGCTCCTGGCGAGCGGACCGGTGCGGGAAGTGATGCGGGGCATCCGCCAGAGCCGCGTGGTGGAAATCCGCCTGCTGGACGACGCCGAGGCCGCCGCCGAGCTGCTGCGCAGGACGGATCAGTCCTCCGGCATCGGCAATGTGGCAAGGACCGAGGACGTGGTGCGTTTCGAGTGGAGCGCCAGCGACGCGCAACTGTCCGAGCTGCTCACCTTCCTGCTGGAGAGGGGATTCAAGGTGCTGGGATTCCAGGAAGTGCCCATCAGCCTGGAAGAGGCCTTCATGGAATTGACTGGCAAGCGGGACTAGCCACCTGCGGCCCAGCGCAGGCCAGAAAGCCCCGTCTCACAAGGCAAACAATGATCAGCCCGGCCCATCCGAGAACCACTGCGCGCATCAATCTGTGGGACCACCTTCTGCCCCCACTTATGTTCAAAGACGCGCGCATGAGCTTGAGGCGCAAGCGCGCTGCCGTGCTCCAGATGCTGTTTTTGGGCAGTTGCTTCCTCGCCACGTGGGTGCTCTGGCCCCAGGAGGGCATCTACTCTCTCAGTTCGCAGAGCGCCCACCACCTGTTCACCGTCTTGGGGATCGGCCAGCTCGCGCTGGTTGTGCTGTTTGCCCCCGCATTCACCAGCCCCGCCTTCGCGATGGAGAGGGAGCGCAATACCTTCGACCTGCTCTACGGCACAAGGATGAGCCCGTTCGCCATCGCCTGGGGCAAGATCAGCGGCTCGCTGTGCTTCCTGATGTTGGTTGTTCTTTCGACGATTCCCGTCGTCAGCACGTGCCTGGTGCTCGGCGGCGTCACCGCGCAGGCCGTCGTCTGGTTCTACGTCATCCTCGTCCTCACTGCCGTCCTGTTCGGATTGATCGGGCTGACCGTGAGCGTGCTTTCCCAGAAGACCTACCTTGCGGTGATCTACACCTACGTGTTCATCCTGGGGCTGAGCGTCGTGGTGACGATCC
>CAYYNS010000250.1:0-3383 GCA_964473085.1 uncultured candidatus Brocadiaceae bacterium | reverse complement strand
CGCCAGTAGCTGCGCGCTGTAGCCCAGGCCGAAGCACGTATCGAGGCACTCCCCGCCCCTGGCCGTCAAAAGGCCGACCTTCTCCATCACGTCCTCCCAGGGATCCATCCGGACGATGGCGTGCATTGCTGCGCCGGCGATCACGATCGTAGGGGCGCGGTCCTCGAACGGCTGAAACAGCTTGTAGTACCGGCGCGTCTTGGCACAGTAGTCATAGACCTTGCGGCAACGCGAACCCGCCAGCTCGACGCAGTCCTGCGGCTCCCTGAAAGACTTACGAAGTGCCTCCTTGGCGACCCTGCTGCCCCCGGGCAGAACGATGTCGTCTTCGCACACGAGTATTCTGGAACGGCTCAGCCCCAGGTCGAGGCTTACGTCGAGCTTCCCCGGGGGAGCCTCCAGGATCCGCCTTGCCGTGCGGCCGGATATCACAAACGACATGCTTGGCGTAAGTGCAGACATCTGGACTGGCCTAGAACCCCGGCAGGCTTCGGGCGGTCAAGCGCCGCACCTGCGGGAATGCGTCAATCTGGCAGGCGGCCCTCGAGGGCTTTGAGCTGGGCGTTGCGCACCTCAGCGGCTCCTTTTGCCGCCAGCTTGAGCAGTTCGTGGAGGGATTCGCCGTCGAACGGCTCGTGCTCCGCCGTGCCCTGCAGCTCCACGAACCGCCCCGAATGTGTCATGACCACGTTCATGTCCACCGATGCGACCTGGTCCTCCGCCGAGGTGAGGTCGAGCATCGGCAGCCCTTCGACCACGCCGACGCTGACCGCGCCGACGCCGTTCTTGATCGGCACGGTGGTGATCTTTCCTTCCTCCCTCAGCCTCCACAGCGCGTCCACGAGCGCGACGAAGCCGCCGGAGATAGAAGCCGTGCGCGTGCCGCCGTCTGCCTGTATGACGGCGCAGTCAATCCAGACCGTCCGGGGTCCGATCTGGGCGAGGTCCACGGCCGTGCGCAGGCTGCGGCCGATCAGACGCTCGATCTCGCGGATTCGTCCGTCCGGCCCCTGCCAGAGGCTCCTGCGGTTGGGGTTAGCACCGGGCAGCATGCAGTACTCCGCCGTCACCCAGCCCGTCCCCTGCCCGAGGCAGTGGGGGGGCACCTTGTCCTCTACCATCGCCGTGCAGATGATCCGGGTCTCGCCCGCCTCAACCAGAACCGAACCGTGAGCATAGCGCGTGTAGTCCCGCGCGATCCGCAGCGGGCGCATCTCGTCCAGAAGCCTCCCGTCAGCCCTCATCTGATCCTTCACCTTTCATGCCGGCGCACGTTTACGCTCTGTGGCCGAACGCGTTCTCATGCAGTATCGCTCTTGTCGGGCGTTTCGGAACACGAACTACCCCGTCTTTCACGTGGACCGAGGTGTCGTCTGCTGCGTCGAAGGCCTCAAAACGTTCGTCCGGGTATCCCAGCGAGATGACGAAGGCGATGGAGTAATCGCTCGGGATGCCGAGTATCCGGGCGAGTTCCGCCCGTGTGACCGATCCAAACCAGCAGGTGCCGATTCCCCTGGCGTGTGCAGCCAGCAGCACGTAGGTGACAAGGCTCGCGCAGTCCGCCAGCCGCGGCTCGCCCTTGCTGATCACCACCAGATATGCAACCGGCCGTTGCCCGGCAGGCGGGGCACCCACGGCCGGCAGCCAGGCCAGCGTCGGAAAGACCTTCTCCACGGTGGCGCGGTCATTCACCAGCACCAGTTCGCACTGCTGCCGGTTGCCCCCTGATGGCGCAAAGCGGGCCACCTCGACGATCTCCCGCAGCGTGGCCAGAGCAACCGGGTCCTGACGGTAACGGCGGACCGAACGACGCGTCTTCAACAATACGTCTGGATCCATGGCGCGAGTTCTCCTAAATGTTCTGGGGTGTTTTGCTCCGCATGACCTGGCCACCGTCAAGGAGCCTGCGCAGGCGCTCCGGCTCCACGCGCACTGCCAGCGTTGCGGCATGAGCGTAGCTCGCGCGGCCTGCGCCAGCGCCCCTGACAGGCCGCACATGCTTTCGCTGTGTGTAGACCACCTGCGCGAAGTCCGCTCCGCGCATCTTGGAGTAATGCACCGCCAGGTGCGCGGCGTCCAGAAGCGTCTCCAGCGGCACGTCCTTGTCGGGCGGCTTGCGGATCACAACGTGAGGCCCCTGCCAGCCGAGCAGGTGCAGCCAGTAGTCATTGCCGCGGGCAGTAGAAAAGGTAAGCTCGTGATTCTCCCGCTCGCTACGTCCAACCAGTATCTCCATGCCGTCGGCCGAGGTGAATCGCCGGGGGCCGCCAGGGAGCTTTTCAGCAGCCCGCCCCTGGCGGACGACGAGGCCGGATGCCCGCGCACGTTTCTCAAGCTCACCCAGGGCAGCCAGCTCTGGCGCCGCTTCGACCTCCTGCGCGAGCGTTTCGACGGCCTGCAGCTCCTGAGAGGTCCGCGCCAGTCTGTCGGCTGCATGCCGCCGGGCCGCCTTGAGCTTCTTGTAGCGGCGGAAGCAGCGCTGGATGTTCTGCTCCGGGGTCAGGGCCGCATCGAGCTTGATCGTTACGAGCGGCCAGCCAGGTTCGAAGACATCCTCCAGGGTGACAGAGTCCTGTCCGCGCACAAGGTGAGGGAGCGCTATTTGGAGCAGTTCGCCGACGCGGCGCAACTTCTCAGCCCCGCCCGCACGTTCCAGGTCGTCTTGGAGCTTCTGGCGGCGTGACGACAGTGCCCTCCTGCGCCCTCGAACAAGTGACAGCAGGCTCGCGCGGCGCTCCTCAAACAGGGCCTTCGCCTCGAGCTCCTGGTAAAGGTCCTGAATCGCACGGCTGAGGGGCAGTTCATCCTCCGGAACCGAGCAGGCTACAACATGAGCAAAACGGTTCGCCTGAGCCTTCGGGGACGGGCTGGGCGGAGCTGGCAGCGGCCGGTAAGGCTGGCCGACAGCCACCTTGCGCCAGGACGAACATTCCGTCCGCATCGCGGCAAGAATCCTGTCGTCTCTGTCCACCAGGATCAGGTTGGCGCGCGCGCCGACCAGCTCGGCGATGAGGCGCACCGGTGAGGGCCGTAGCAGAGCGTCCCGCTCCACGGATTCAAGGATCACCACCCTGTCGCCCTCCACCTGTCGCAGTTCCCTCACCGGGCTGCCTGTCAGGTGCTGCCGTACGACGTTGCACATCCCGCCTGCCGGCTTGCCCTCCCGGGGTCTTCGGGTGAGCAGGTGAAGCCGGCTGAACCGCGGGTGCACCACGAACAGCAGCCAGTAGCGGTTCTTTTCCCTCTGTATGTGCAGGATCAGGCGCCACTGGTCAGGCTGGTCAATGCGGATGATCTTGCCGCCCCTGAGCCGCGCTGCCAGATCCTTCACCACAAGTCCGATCTCGACTTCAGAAAGGCTCATGAAAGCCTCAGCCTCAAGC
>CAYYNS010000249.1:0-3446 GCA_964473085.1 uncultured candidatus Brocadiaceae bacterium | reverse complement strand
GATGATGTCGCTCAGCCTCATCGTTCCGGTCTGGACGATGGGCACGATCACGGGAGAGCAGGAGCGGGGGCTGCTGGAGGCCGTGCGCAGCGGCGTGGGGATCGCGGGCTGGCACGGAGGCATGGCCGACTCATTCCGCAACAACACCGAGTATCAGTTCATGGTGGGCGGGCAGTGGGTCGCCCACCCTGGCGGCATCGTTGACTACCAGGTCCACATCACCAGGCCAGCGGATCCCATCGTGAAGGGCCTGCGCGACTTCCCGATGCGCTCCGAACAGTACTACATGCACGTGGACCCCTCGAACGAGGTCCTGGCAACGACCACGTTCGGCGGCGAACACTGCCCGTGGACCGCGGGCTGCGTGATGCCCGCCGTCTGGAAGAGGACGTACGGCAAGGGCCGCGTCTTTTACACGAGCCTGGGACACGTGGCGAGCGACTTCGAGGTGAAGGAGGCGCGCACCATCGTCCAGCACGGCATGCTCTGGGCGAGCCGATAGGGGGTCGCAACGGGAGGATTGTCCGATGCAAGGCAAGAAGATGCTCTTTGTGGACTGGCGCCACATGCGCTGCGGCGCCCTGTCGTGGATCACACCCGAAGGCGCGCGATACGGCGTGGCGAACCCGCCTGAGCCGCAGGTCGCTATGCACGCGCGCACGCAGGGCGTGCCGCACGGCATACGCCTCGTCGCCCAGCGAGCGCAAAAGACACAGCCCGTCGAGGACTGGAAAGGCTGGGGACGGATCATCTATGACGGCGGGCGGTACCGCTCGTGGTACTTCGAGATCAACGGCATCGCCAAGCTCGGCAGCGGCTCGCCAGCGCACGCCAGGCCGCCTACCTCGGTGGTGATCTGCGCTGTCGAGTCGAACGACGGCTTTTCATGGAGCGGGATCGGGCGCTGCCAGATCAGCGTGCCGGGGCAGAGGGGTTTCGACGGGGTCACGTTCATGGTGGATCCGGCCGCCCCGCCTGCGCAGCGCTACAAGTTCATCTACTACGCAGGCTTTGCCGAGGGGATGTTCCAGCGGCATCTGGAGGAATACCTGGCACGCCCGGAGCACATCCGGGATGCGAGGATATCGCGCGAGCGCCGGCACGGAATGTTCGCGGCCGTCTCCCCGGACGGTCTGAACTGGACGGCACTGCCGGAGCCCATCATGCTCCACCCCAGCGACACCGATACGACGGTCTTCTGGGACGAGGCTCTCGGCAAGTACGTGATGTACACGCGCATGATCCGGGACGAGCGGCGCTGGATCGGCCGGGCCGAGGCGGAGGACTTCGCGCACTGGGGGCCCGTGCAGCCGCTCATCTGGCCGCGCCTAGACGACCCGCCCGACTACGATTTCTACCTCAACGGCTATACCCGCTACCCCGGCCTGCCGCATTACCAGCTCATGTTCCCCATGGTCTGGCACCGCTACACCGAGCGCAGTGAGGTGAGGCTGTACGCGAGCGCCGACGGCATCGCGTGGAACCAGGTGCCGCCAGGCCCCGTGATCGAGCCGGGCGAGCCCGGACAGTGGGACAGCGAGTTCATCGCAGGCGGCAAGGACCTGATGCCGATGGGCGGGGACAAGGTAGCCATCCCGTACGTGGCCACGTGCTACCCGCACAAGTATCCCCGGTGGCCGGCCGTGTGGGATGCATGGCGCACTGGCTGGGCCTGGTGGCCCAAAGACAGGGTCTGCGCTGTGCTCGCCGAAGGCGAGGGCGAGTTCTGGACGACGCCCGTGGTCCCGCCAGGCCGCCAGATCCGGCTCAACTGCAAGACGCCCATGGCGGGCGAGGTCCGCGTCGGCGTGGAAGGGGTGGCGGGCAGGTCTGCTGACGACTGCGACCCGATCACGGGCGACCACACCAGCGCCCCTGTGCACTGGAAGGGCCAGGCGGACATCGGCGCACCCCAGGGGGCGCCCGTGTCGCTCCACTTCAGGCTGCGGTCGGCCGAGCTGTTCGGGGTCGGGTGGTGCTGATCGTGCCCGGTCCGTTCGCAGAACTTACGCCGCGGAGCCCGGCCCGCAGGCGCGAACCACGTGTACGGATGCCCGCCGCGTAATTGTGGTGTAATGATGCTCCGGCCGCATCGCCAGCATCCGCAACCTCAAGGGCGATATGTCGGCCATCAGTTACTTCGACTACGCCTACGACGCCAAAGGCCGCATCACGCGCATCCAGCGGGAGGGAGGCAAGGTCGTCTACTATGCCTACGACAAGGCCGACAGGCTCACGGGCGAAGACTGGTACGACGGCTCGGGCCAGATCTACGCCTTCTCGTACGGCTACGACGACGCTGCCAACCGTGCCTGGAAGAACATCGGCGGCACGCCGACATATTACAGCTATGACGCGGCCGAGAGGCTCCTCTATGAGGTCGCGGGCGGCACGCACACATATTACTCATACGACAGGAACGGCTCCTGCACGCGCATCCACAAGCCGTCCAGCGGGGAGTGCACCTATTTCGAGTATAATGACGCAAGGCTGATGAAAACCGCGCACGTGGTGCCCGACGACGTCTGGAACAGGTTCTACTACGACGGGCGGCTGACGCGGTATGCGATTGAGGACTCGCAGGGCCTGAAGTATTATTACTGGGACGGGCTGAACCTGCTGGCGAGGTACAATCCAACGACCGAGGTCTTCCGGACCTTCACCCACGGGCCGGCGGTGGTGCCCGGGATCGGGAACATGGTGCAGTATAAGGAAGGCAGTAGCATCTACGGGTTCCACTACAACCACCGGGGTGACCTGTCGCACCTGACCGACAGTTCTCAGAACGTCGCCCAGCACTACGAGCACGACGCCTGGGGCGGGCGGCTCGCCTGTGAAGGTGCCCCGGGAAACTTGGTAAAATGCCAGAGCTCCATATCAGGCTACGGGCTGCCAAGCTGTTCAGGATCGAGTGGATATGAGCGCTGGCGGACGACTGATCAGGCTCAGCGTGGGCGAACCCGACTTCCCGACGCCCGAGCACATCAAGGAGGCGGGCCGCCAGGCGATAGCGCAGGGCTTTACCAGATACACGCCGCAGCCCGGCTTCGACGACCTGCGCCAGGCGGTCGCGCAGAAGTTCCGCTCCGAAAACCGCATCCCGGTCAGCCCGGAGCAGGTGGTCGTCTCCTGCGGCGGCAAGCACAGCCTCTACAACGCCATCCAGTGCGCGGTGGGGCCCGGGGATGAGGTGATCGTGCTGCGGCCCCACTGGTTTGCCACGCTGGAGCAGGTCCGAAGGGCTGGCGGCAGGGCAGTGGTTGTCCCGACCAGCGAAGCGGACGGGTTCCTCCCAGACCCCTGCCGGATCCGGGAGGTCGTCACGGGCTCCACCCGTGCGATCGTCATCAACTCGCCCTGCAATCCGACGGGAGCCGTCTACCCCGCCGAACTGCTCCAGGCCATCGCCCGCATCGCGGTTGAACACGACCTTCTGGTCATCTCCG
>CAYYNS010000248.1:0-3448 GCA_964473085.1 uncultured candidatus Brocadiaceae bacterium | reverse complement strand
CGCGTCTGCCGCACCGCACCCAAGTGCGGACGGATCATGTGCACGAACAGGTAACCGGGGAAAAGTGGCCTCTGGATGCGCTGCCACCTGTCCTTCCAGCGGCTCAAGACCTCGTGCAGGGGAAGGAAGCTCTCGACCCCCCTGTCAAGGAGGGCGCGGTGGACGAGTTTCTCGTGGCGTGAGCGCGTATAGACGGCATACCACTGCGGCGCCGTCGCGGCGCCCTCGTGCCGACAGTAGGACAGATCTGAAGTCGGCGTCCTCAGTGAGGTCAAGACCCTGCCTGTGGGGGACGGGGAGTGAGCAGTTTTGATGTCGGAAGAATTGTCCGACACACACTCCCTCTCACTTACAGCACCCGATCCGGCCGTAAGTGATTGGACACAAACTAGTTAGCTTGACTTGCTAAAGCACGCACTGGGGCCGACCAACGATGCCGGCCGCTGCGCCCCAGAATCCCATTGCGCCGGTGCCACGCAAACAGGGGATGCCTTCTACTTGCCGAGGCTCTCGGGCAGGGCGCCGGGCGGGATGCTAAGAACCTTGGGCCTGCTGCCGGCTTCACTGTGACAGACGGCTTGCGTCCCAACGACAGGGCGACCGATCCACACGGCTTAAGCAGCAGGCGACGGCGTGGCGGCTGGATGCGAAGCCCTGCCGCACTGGCCAGGACAGAGCAACTGAAGGCCTGCACGGCGCTAGCCCCTTGATAGTCCATGTCAGATACTCGACACGTAAAGTCAACGTTTTTGCAGACGCATTTATATCGCGGTGGGCGGGCGCAGGCTATCGGTTGAACGCTGATTCCCTTGTCGGAAGCGGCGCGCGGTGCATGTAGGGGTTCGTCCTACAAGGGCGGGAGCGGCTTCAGTCCAGGAGCTTGTTCTCTACGGCGTAGCGAGTCAGGTCTGCATTGGTCTTCATGTCCATCTTTCGGAGGATGCGCGCGCGGTAGGTGCTGATCGTTTTGACGCTCAGGGACAACTCGCGGCCGATCTGAGAGACAGTCCTGCCGGAGCCGATCATGCGCAGGACCTGGAACTCGCGGTCGGAGAGTGCCTCGTGGGGGAGCTCGGTTACCTTCGCCTCCAGGTCAAATGCCAACCTCTCCGCCAGCGAGCGGCTCACGTACCTGCCGCCGGCCAGGATCTTCTTGGCGGCCTGGACCAGCTCTTCCGCAGCCGTCTCCTTGTTGAGGTAGCCGGAGGCACCCGCCTTGAGGGAGCGCTTGGCGAACTGGTCTTCGGGGTGCATGCTGAGCACCAGGATGGGCAGGCCGGGGCGCGCCGACTTGACCTCCCTCAACACGTCCAGCCCGCTGCGGCCCGGCATGGTGATGTCCAGGATGATCAGGTCCCAGTCCTTCGTCCAGATCTCCCGGAACACCTCGCCGGCGTTCGCCGCCTCGCCGAAGCGAGCGGATGGGAACTCCTCCGCCAGGATGTCCCGCACACCGCAACGCACCACGGCGTGGTCGTCCGCAATAAGGATATTGAGCATCTCATGGCCTCTGACACAAGGCATAGCAGCCGGGTCAGGAAGACGTCTCCTTTGCGGCGACGCCGCCTTCGGAAAGCCAGGCCTGCACGCCTCCCCGCCGTACGGCGGGCCCGTCCGCCCTGCTCAGCCCAGGGGCATGCGCATCGTGACGACCGTGCCCTTGCCCGGGGCGCCGGTGATGCTGAGCCTGCCACCGAGGGCCAGTGCACGCTCCCGCATTGCGAGGATTCCCAGAGAACCCCTGGATGCTGCGTCGGCCTCAGAGACGCCGATCCCATCGTCGGCCACTTCCAGGAGCAACTCACCGCCCCGGACCTCCAGCTTCACGCTGAGCTTGCTGGCGCGCGCATGACGGGCGATGTTGGACAGGATCTCCTGGAAGATCCGGAACAGCGCCGCCGAGCGCGGCTCGTCCACCTCGGGGTCTTCCTGGGGCGAAATGAATTCGCATCGTAGTCCCGTAGCCTTCTTGAACTCCTCGATCTGCCACTCCAGCGCGGCCGACAGTCCCAGGTCCAGCACGCCGGGCCTGAGGTCCAGCGCGAGCTTTCTCAGACAACCCATGGCGCCGTCGAGCAGGCGGGACATGGACTCGATCCGCCCCACGGCCGGACGGGCGTCGGCGTCCGCCCACTGCACACGCTTGCCCAGCAGAGCGAGGTTCATCTTCAGCCCAGCCAGGGCGGGAGCCACCTCCCGCCGGATGGTGCGCGCTATGCGCCGCCTCTCTTCTTCACGCACTGATTCTAAACGGGCCGCCAGGGCGCGCAACTGCCCGCCAGAGCTCTGCAGCGCCTCCTGAGCCCGACGGCGCTCCTTGTCGGCCTCCATGCCGTGAAGGGCCACGGCGATATCGCCCGCAACCTCCTGCAGCACGCCTCGCCATTCCTGGTCCGCTGCCAGTTCGCCACGCACGCTGACGGCGAGCACGCCGTAAAGCCCGTCGCCGTGCGCCAGCCTCAGCGCCACCCCCGCACGATCCTGGTAGTGCTGGGCCAGCGGACAGCCCGAACACATCGAAGCCGGTGCATCGGCCACTACCGGGCCGCCGCTATCGAGCACCTCCCTGGCGCATGCGGGCAGCTCTGCCCGCCTGATTTTCTCCGCAAGCGGCCCGAATGCCGCCCCCCAGCCCGCCTCGGCGCACTCAACAGCCCTGCGGTCCTGCCCCACCAGGACGGCCCATGCGCTCTGGCAGGCGCCAGCCCGCACGAGGCTTTCACACGCCCTCTGGACAAGGCGGGCGGGGGCCTCGGCCGAGACGAGGACCTGATTGACGCTGTGCAGCGCGCGCAGGGCGGTGTTGAGCCGCTCCAGCCTCTCCTGCGCGCGCCTGCGCTTGGTGGTGTCAACCCAGCTCTCCAGGCAGTACTGCAGTTCGCCAGCCAGCACGACAGGGGTGCGCGTCGCCTCGACCCAGAACCTGGTGCCGTCCCTCTTCTGAAAAAGCTCCTCAGTCTTTAGCGCGCCCTCCTGCAGGGCCCCTGGCCGCGCACGCTCGCCCTGGCGCTTCGTTTCCTGCGTCCACCAGGGGTAAGGCGCCTTGCGGCCGACGAGCTCGGCTGCGGCAAAGCCGGTCAGCTCCTCCAGGGCTGGATTGACATGGCGCACGCAGGTGTCAGGATCCGTCACAAGAATGGGGTTCGGGGAACTATGGAGGAGGCTGGAGCTGAACAGCTCGCTCTCACGCACGCAGGCCGACGCCCTGTCAAGCCCAGTGACGTCCTGTGCCACACAGAGGATCGCCTCTTGCCCGTCGAATCGCGTGCGCGACAGCCTGAGTTCCGCTTCGACGCGCCGGGCCGTGCCAGATGCGAACGCGGCGCGCAAGCTCCCCCGGCACTCCCGCAAGGCTTGCTGCAACTGATCGGGCCCGCAGCCAGGCTGCTGCGGTGCGAGCACCTCGCGCAGGTTCCTGCCCACAAGCCGTGCCGCCGGCGCTGCAAGC
>CAYYNS010000247.1:0-3449 GCA_964473085.1 uncultured candidatus Brocadiaceae bacterium | reverse complement strand
CGCTGCGGGGACGCAACTGGGCCTCGAACCCCGGCGGCACCGCGATGTGGATGCCAGTGGGAATCAGCCTCACCTGGCCAGGGGCGATCGTGACGTCTCCCTCGACCGCCGCCACCAGGTCCATCCCGCTTGCCCCCTCGCTCATGTAACGCGGCAGCGGCAGGTCGTCGCAGCCCTCCCGTCGCATCACCTCGACCCGCACCCGGTCTGGTTTCTCGCACATCGCATCCCTACCCCGCCATGCGCCCGTCCGCTGCGCGCAGCGCTTCAGGTGGCGCGCGCCACGCAGTCTATCTTCTCGACAATCTCCTCCACCGGCGCCAGGTGGCCCATGGCCACCTTGCCGCTGGCGAGCCTCCCCTCTACGGGCTCGATGATGTGGACCCGCGGCAGCCTGCGCAGCTCGGCGACATTGCGCTGCACGGCGGGGCTGAGCCACATGCGGTCGTTCATGGCCGGCGCGATCAGCTTCGGGCAGTCGCAGGCCATCCAGGTGGTGCTCAGGACATCGTCGGCAATGCCCCAGGTGAGCTTGCCGATGATGTTGGCGGTGGCCGGGACGATCGCCAGCGCGTCCGCCCACTCGGCAAGCTCGATATGGACGAGGCTGGCCTGATCCTCCGGTATCCAGAGCCCCGTCACAACGGGGCGGCCGGAGAGCGAGCGGAAGGTGGCCGGCGTCACCAGCCGCTGGGCGGCCTGGGTCATGACCACCCTGACCTCGTGTCCCCTGCCCATCAGCCCGCGCAGGACCGAGCACGCCTTGTAGGCGGCGATGCTGCCGCTCACGCCCAGGATGATGTGCTTGCCCATCTGCTTCTTCGCCACCACTGCACCTCCAGCAGTAGCCCCCCAATGATAACCGCCGCGCTCGTGCCCTGCAACCACTCGGAGCATGCGACCGGGAGGGTGTAGAGACCGGACGACATCGCGCGGTTGCGCGGTAGGCCGCTCAAGTGCTGGGGGTGCGCCGCAAGACACAGAGTGAAGTAACACGGCCACAGCGCGCCAAAGGAAACGCCCCTTTCGGGGCGTCTGGCCGGCGATTCTATCCACCGGCGGGGTACTCCTTACAAGCTTCATATTGCATGATGCCCAACCGCCGCGCTCGTGTCAACTGGAGGGAATCCTCGGCATGTTCCCCGACGGGGAGCCTCGAAATCGGGCACGAGACTGCTCATAGCTCGAGGCATTTGCGGCGGACCGGCGGCACGCCCACGTGTCAACACGCCGAGGGCGTCCGGGCGGCGTAGTAGTCGGCGATCTCCCGCATCACGCCCTTGTTGTGCAGCCGCCAGGCGCACACCGGCACGTACTTCACCTTGTCGGCCCGGGGGTCGTAGTAGGCGTGGGCGGTCGGGCAGCGCTCCAGACGGTTGGTCTCGATGATCTGATCGTCCTCCAGCGGCAGGATGATGAGCTGGAGGTGACCCTGGACGTTGGTGTGGCGGGCCATGACCTTGCGGCCGCTGCATCCGAGCGCCATCTCAAGCGGCATCATGAGGGCGTGGACCAGCTTCAGCGGCCCCCAACCTTTGAAGATGCGCCCGAGCCGCACGTGCCGCACCAACAGCCGCAGCACCGCCATCGCGCCCAGCAACGCGAGCACGGGCCTCCTGAGCCTCACGGCGCCGAGCACACGCCCGACGAGGCCCGTCTGCCACCTGTTCTCCCTCGCTGCCAGCCGGTCCTCCAGTTCCTTGAACGCCCTGGAGAACTCGACCAGCGAGCCCGAGCCCTTGAGGAAGTGGGCGATTGGCACGTATTTCTCGCCATCGGAGATGAGCAGGTACATGCTTTCGCAGTTCGGGTGCGCGCCCTTGTAAGGCAAAGAGGACTGGCCGACGTATCGCGTGACCCTCTTGAACCCCGCCACAAAGCCCACCGGGATGAAGTCCACGTTGTAGCCGGGGAACGCGTCGGCCACGAACTGCTCGACGTCCTCCGTGGTCATGCGCCTGGGGTCGTATTTCCACTCGGAGGTGTCCCAGGTCTTGGTGAGGGGCATCAGGTAGAGGTCGCGCAGGAACGCGCGCTGGCCGTGGCAGAACTTCAGCAGCTCGGGCAACTCGCCCTCGTTGAGCCCCCAGCCGAAGCAGGCGATCAGGCTCAGCCTCACGTGGCGGGTCCTGGAGACCCTGGCCAGGGTCTCCAGCGCCCTCTGTTTGATCTGAAGCGCCTTCGGCGTGCCGCGCAGCACCCGATACGTCTCGGGATTCGAGCCGTCGTAGGACATCAGGATGACCGTGCGGGTCGCAACCAGCTTGCGGCAGAACTCCTCGTCAGCCAGCCGAAGGCCGTTGGTTAGGATGCGGGTCTTGAGGCCGTAAGACTGTGCCAGGTCAATAATGTCGAAGAGGTCCTTGCGGACGGTCGGCTCGCCGCCGAACAGCGCGATGGTCGGCAACGGTTCTGACGAGGCCAGGTGCCTGAAGATCTTGTCGAAATACTCCAGCGGGGGCTCAAACAGAAATCCGATGGCCGGCACGCCGTCCACGCAGATGGGGCAGTTGAGGTTGCAGCGGCTGGTGATGTTGATGAAGGCGTACGTCGGCCGGTCGGCGTGCCTGCAGGTGGGGCAGTTCAGCGCGCAGCCCCTGTAGTGGTGCTCCCCGTCCAGGCTCTGCTTGGCAAAGTAGCGGCGGGCATGATTCGAGACCAGTGTCTCGGTCTGCCCGCAGTCCGGGCAGTTCTTGACCAGGAAGACCCTGCCGTCTCGCTCCACGCCCTCGGCGGGCACCAGCTTCTGGCAACTGTTACAGTAAGACCTGTTCATGGCCCTGGTTCGTCCGCGCGCACTGTGCGAGTAAGGCCCAAATCTACCAGAAACGGGCAGGCAGCGTCAAAAACACCCCGCGCCCCCCCGCCGGCCTTCACGCTCCGAGCATCGCCTCCGGCCGCCGCTTTAGGCCCTACTTTATGTAGCCCAGGCAGAACGAGTCCTTCTTGACGGCCATGTGGTGCTTGGCGCTGACCGGCGGCCAAGTCATCACGATGGTGAGCCGGCCCTCCTCGATGGCCCCGGCGACGAGCGCTGTGGGCAGGGCGGCGCTGCTGCCGTAGACCTGGTAGCCTACCCCCTGGCTGTCGTTCGGGTCCTGGGGCCTGTAGGCGTTGAACGTCCTGACGAAGATCTTGCGGTTTTCGTCTCCCCCGCGCACCGTGCAACGGAAGTCGGCGCTGTAGCCGGAGCCTCCGTTGAGGCCGTTTGTGCACAGGCCGCTGAAGTTGAGGTGAACCTTGTCGTGGGCGCAGCCGACCAGCTCGGCCGTATTCAGGACCCAGGTCGCCGTGTGGGTCTCACTGCGCAGCCAGTTCCAGCCTGCGATCAGCGGGCCGTTCGACTCGTAGCTGACGCACTCACTCAGCACTCGCGCCTGTGCAGCGAGGACGACCGCCGCAGCGACAACCACGCCCAGCACGCAGACTGCCGCAATGATCCGACGCAT
>CAYYNS010000246.1:2072-3492 GCA_964473085.1 uncultured candidatus Brocadiaceae bacterium | reverse complement strand
GTGATCGGGGAGGAAGAGCTCTCGCCCCTGGACAAGACCTACCTGCAATTCGCCGATGCCTTCGAGCAGAAATACGTAAGCCAGAGCGAATACGAGAACCGCCCCATCGAGCAGACCCTCGAGCTGGCCTGGCGCGTGGCCAGCGTGCTGCCCCGCAGCGAACTGACGCAGCTAAGCGAGGAGCTCATTGACCGCTACTACCAGCGGGCAGCCCCCCAGGATCGCTCACCGGTTGCAGACCGCCCAGGGCCGGCCCTGAGGCCGTAAGGAGACAGCGATGCCGAGAAAAACGATCGCCCCCACACGAAGCAATTTCCAGCGCATCCAGGCAGGCTTCGAGCGGGCCAGTCAGGGCTACGACCTGCTCGAGCGCAAACGCCAGATCCTGGTGATGGAACTGATGGGCATGATGGAAGCCGCACGGGTCATCCAGCAAAAAGTCCAGGCAGCCATGAAGCGGTCGTTCGAGGCGCTCGAGCGGGCCGCCGTCGGGGCCGGCTCAGAGCGCCTCCTGCGCGAGGCCGCAGGCATACCCACAGGCCACAAGATAACCATCCGCACGCGATCCGTCATGGGCGTCAAGGTGCCAAGAATTTCCTTCCAGTGCCTTGAACACCCGTTTGCGTTCGGCCTGCTTATAGGTGCAAGCGGGGCGGACGAGGTGCGCAAGGCTTTCCACGACGCCCTGGACCCGATCGTCAGCCTGGCGCAGGTGGAAAACGCCGTGCTGCGTCTTGCCCGCGAGATCAAGCGAACCCAAAGGCGGGTGCGCGCACTCGAGAACATCTTCCTGCCTCAGTATAAAGCCGTCCTCAAGTACATCGGAGACTGCCTGGAGGAGCGCGACAGAGAAGATCTGGTTATCATGAAGAAGGTCAAGCGCATGCGGCAATCCGCTATCCGCTTCGGACCACAACAGAGGCATGCCTAAACACAGCTTCTCCAAGATAATGCTGCTGGCCGAAGGGACCGAGGAGGGGATGGAGGCCGCGCGGCGCGCCATCCAACTGGCGGCCGACCAAGCCGCCGTGCTCCACATCGTGTCAGTGGTAGATACCCACACCCTCGAGCAACTGCTCACCTATCGGATCTTCGTCGAAGACGAGATGCGCCAGTACGAGCAGGACCTCCAGGAGTCCTGCCAAAAGCAGCTTGACTACGTCGCCCAGCTAGCGACGAAGAGGGGGGTTGAATACCGCACGGCGCTCCTGACGGGGGCCTGCCACACCTCCGTGCTACAGGAGCAGAGGCGCATCGGGGCAGAGCTGCTGGTGATGGGAGCCTTCCGGCCCTCCACGGTCAAGACGAACCTGATGGCCAGCGAAAAGCAGCTCATCATAAACGAAATCCCATGCCCCGTCCTGCTGGTGCCGGCGGTGGGCGCAGTCAGGAGACCCTGGACATAAGGCGCCTGCTCCCC
>CAYYNS010000246.1:0-1972 GCA_964473085.1 uncultured candidatus Brocadiaceae bacterium | reverse complement strand
CAGGGCCATCCCGACTCAAAGAGGTGCCCCGGGGTCGAGATATCCTCGGGCAGCCTGGGGCAGGGACTGAGCGCTGCGCTCGGAATGGCCCTGGCAGCCAGGGTGGACCGCAGGTCCTACCGCGTGTTCGCAATGATCGGTGACGGCGAGAGCGAAGAGGGCCAGATCTGGGAGACCTCGATGGCTGCCGCGCACTACAGGGCAGGCAACCTGATCGTCTCGCTCGACAACAATGACCTTCAGATTGACGGCCCCGTGCGCGAGGTGATGAACCCGCACCCGCTTGCCGACAAGTGGCGCGCCTTCGGATGGCGGGTCATCGGGCCGACTGACGGGCACGACTTCGCCAGCATCTGCGCCGCCTTCGAGGAGGCACTCACCCCCTGCACCCAGCCGACGATGTGCATATTCCGAACCATCAAGGGCAAGGGCGTGGGCTTCATGGAAAGCCAGGTCGAATGGCACGGCAAGGCGCCTGATAAGAAACAGCTCGCGCAGGCGCTCGCGGACCTGGGCGAACCCTGACGCGGAATCCGCCATGACAGAAAAGGTTGCCGCCGCACAGCGCATGATCGCCACCCGCGAGGCCTACGGCGAGGTCCTTGTGGAGCTGGGAGAAAGCCGGTCGGAGATCGTCGTGCTGGATGCAGACCTCTCGAAGTCCACACGCACCGAGAGCTTCGCCAAGAAGTTCCCCGACCGCTTCTTCAACATGGGGATCGCCGAGGCGAACATGATGGGGGTGGCGGCAGGGCTGGCGCGTTGCGGCAAGACAGTCTTCGCAAGCAGCTTCAGCATCTTCGCCAGCGGCCGTGCCTGGGAGCAGGTCCGCAACACCGTCGCCTACAGCGGCCTGAACGTCAAGATCGTAGCCACCCATGGCGGCGTCTCAGTGGGGGCGGACGGCAGCTCGCACCAGTGCATCGAAGACTTCGCCATAATGGGCGCCATACCTACCTTGCGCGTGGTCTGCCCCTGCGACGCGCTGGAAACCCGCAAGGCCATCCGGGCCGTGGCAGATGCGAAGGGGCCCTTCTACGTGCGGTTGGGACGGGCAAAAGTCCCCGTCATCACCTCCCCGCAGACGCCGTTCGAGCTGGGCAAGGGCATCCTGCTGCGCGACGGCCGTCAGGTGGCCATCTTCGCCTGCGGCGCCACGGTGACCGGAGCACTGGAGGCTGCACAAAACCTGGCGGCTCAAGGCATCGAAGCCGCCGTCGTCAACCTGCACACACTCAAGCCCCTGGACGAGGAACTGATCGAACATTGGGCCGCGCGCGCAGGGGCCGTGGTGACAGCCGAGGAGCACGTGCTGCGCGGCGGGCTTGGCAGCGCGGTGGCGATGATCCTCGGACGGCGATGCCCCGTCCCCCTGGAGTGCGTGGGCATAGACGACCAGTTTGGCCAGAGCGGAGCGCCCGAGGAGCTGTTCGAATACTACGGCCTGTCAGCTCGCCACATCGTCAGCGCGGCGCAGCGGGCCATCGAGAGGCGGGCATAAGCTCGCCAGCGCCTTTCAGGTCAGGAGCATGCCGTGAGAAGAACAGGACTATTGGCGGGATTCGCTGCGGGTCTTATGATCGGATTGTTCCTCATCCCGGTTGTGGCTCGGACCGCGCCGCAGGAGGACTCCATAGCAAAGCGCTTCGACCTCGAGCCGGCCTGGGACGAGGCATTCTTCAAGCCGCTGGGCGTGGCGGCAGCCCAGATCCAGGCCCGCTATGTCGAGGACGTTGATCCGGCCAAGCTGCTGGTAGGCGCTTACCAGGGGATACTCAATTCGCTGGATGATTACAGCAGCTACATTCCGCCCGACAGGCTCGAGGAATTCGAGGGGGACACAAAAGGTGAGTTCGGCGGCCTGGGCATCCAGATCCGGTTCCTGCCGCTGGAGAAGATGCTGCGTGTCGAACAGCCCATCCCCGGCACGCCCGCCTTCAGGCTCGGCATACTGACGGGCGACATCATCATC
>CAYYNS010000245.1:2457-3508 GCA_964473085.1 uncultured candidatus Brocadiaceae bacterium | reverse complement strand
CTGTAGCCAAGCAAGCAGGGCTGCCGCCGGTCCCGCTGCTGGTCGGCATAGCCGTGAGTGCGAACCTCCAGGGTGCCGCCACGCTCGTGGGAGACCCGCCGAGCATGCTGCTGGCCAGCTCGCTCAGGATGACCTTCAACGACTTCTTCCTTTACAAGGGCAAGCCTTCGATGTTCTTTGCCATCCAGCTCGGCGCGCTGGCCAGCGCCCCCGTGCTCTACCTGTTATTCCGCCGGCACCGCTCAGCTGTAGTTACTATGGAGCTGATACGGGTGCACAGTTGGGTGCCAACGGGGTTTGTAGGCACGATGATCGGCTTTCTGGTGCTGGCTTCGTTCCTGGACCCCGGTTTCGTCTGGCTTGCCGGGACGGGGGTTTTCGCGCTCGGGCTTGCGGTGCTTGTCTGGGGGTTCGTGCGAAATCGCTCCACAACACTGGAACTGCTGGAGCGCTACGACCTGCCGACGCTCTTTTTCCTGGCCGGCATCTTTGTGCTCGCCTACACCGTTCAGGCCTTTGGTTGGGTCCGGGCAGCGGGACAGCTCGTGACAAACGCGGTGGGCAACAGCGAGTTCGCAGCCTTCATGGCTGTGGTGTGGTTCTCGGTTCTGATTTCAGCCTTCGTTGACAACATCGCGTACGTCGCCGTCGTGCTGCCGGTTGCGGGGCAACTGGCGGGGAGCGTCGGAGGCGACCCCTTCCTTTACGCGGGCGGCCTCCTGATCGGCGCGTGCCTGGGCGGCAACATCACACCCATCGGCGCCGCCTGCAACGTGGTAGCAGTGGGCACACTGCGCCGCGAAGGGCATCTTGTTTCCTTCTGGCAATTCGCCCGGATCGGCCTCCCATTCACACTGGCGGCGACGGCTGCCGGGGCTGCGTTGATCTGGGCGTTCTGGCACTGAAAGACCGACCGGCGCTGTCACCGGCGGTGGGGGGCGGCATGTCTCAGTCCTCCGCGGACCCTTCAGCGCGCCTGTGCTCGCAGGCTGTCGTGGATCACGCGCGCCAGGCGCCCGGAGATGCCCCGCACAGCCCCGAGCTGTTCGGC
>CAYYNS010000245.1:0-2447 GCA_964473085.1 uncultured candidatus Brocadiaceae bacterium | reverse complement strand
CGCTTACCGAGATCAAGGGCGTCGGGCCAAAGCTTGCTGCCGCGACCCTGTCAAGGGCGCCGAAGTGCTCGACCAATCGCGCAGCAAGCTTTGGCCCGACGCCCTTGATCTCGGTAAGCGGCGAGAGAGTGGCGGCTTTGTGCCTCAGCTGGCGGTGGTAGGCGAGCGCGAACCGGTGGGCCTCGTCTCGCAGGCGCGTGATGAGCCGGTAGCCGTCGCTGTGCTCGGGAAGTTCGATGGGGCCCGGACGCGCCCCAACAAACACTCGCTCAACCTCGGTCCTGCGGCCTGCGTGCGTGCGCTCCTTTGCCAACGCCACTATACCGGGCCCCAACACCCCGAGCTCGGACAGCACAGATCGCGCGACGGAGAGATGCCCGCGCCCCCCGTCCACGACGATCAAGTCAGGCGCGGTTTTGTCACTCTCCTTCCCTCTGTCTTCTGCCAGGCGGCGGTAGCGCCTGCTCAGGACCTCGCGCATCATCGCAAAGTCATCCTGCCCCTCCACCTGCCGGATTCTGTAGCGCCGGTAGGATGACTTGTCGGCGGCGCCGTCCCGGAATACCACCATCGAGCCCACCGCTTCTCGCCCCTGAAGAGTCGAGATATCGAAACACTCGATGTTGCGCGGCAACCGGTCCAGGTCCAGAATGCGCTGGAGCGACTGCATCTCGCGCCGTCGCTTCTCGCCCTCGCCGGTAGAAATGCGTTCGGCCTCGGCCGCATTGCGGTTCGCAAGTTCCACCAGCCGACGCCGCCTGCCGCGCTGAGGACAGAGCACCTGGACTTTTCGCCCCTTGTTCTCGCTCAGCCATTCCTGGAGCACGCCGGCGTCCTCGCTTCGCACCGGCAGGAGCACCTCGCGGGGGATGAAGCGGTTGGCGGCGTAGAACTGCTTCAGAAACGCCCCGAAGATCGCGTCCGCGCTGCCCAGCTCGGAGCGGAAGCTGTACGAGGCCACATCCTGAAGGTTGCCGCCGCGTACGAAGAGCACGGCCACCCACACGCTGCGGTCCGTCACGGCGAGGCCGAATATGTCACGGTCAACCTCCTTCATGGAGGATGCAACCCGCTGTTTTTCGAGCGTCGCTTCGATGGCCCGGATGCGGTCGCGCAGGCGGGCGGCCCGCTCGTAGTCCTGTTCGGCGGCGGCCTGGCGCATCTGCTCGCGCAGCTCGTCCAGCAGCGCGCCGGTCTTGCCCTGGAGGAACATCCTCACCTGCTCGATCAGTTCGCCGTACTGCGCCTCAGAGACCTTCGCACAGCAGGGTGCCAGGCATCTGCCCATCTCGCCGTAGATGCAGGGCCGCCTCACCTCGCGGCACTGCCGCAGGGAGCACTTGCGCAGCGGGAACACGTCCTGCAGCACGCGCAGGGTCTGCCTGGCATGTTTGGCATTGGCATAAGGCCCGAAGTAAAGCGCCCGCTCGTCGTCCAGGCGGCGCGTGACGATAGGGCGCGGCCAGGGCTCGCGCAGCGGAACCTTGATGCTCACAAAGCTCTTGTCGTCGCGGAACAGCACGTTGTATCTGGGCTGGAACTGCTTGATGAAGTTGTTTTCAAGGATCAGGGCCTCTTTTTCTGACCCTGCGACCACCACGTCCACGTCGGTCACCTCCCGAACCTGGCGGGTAATGAGGCGGTCGTCGTCGGTGCTCGGCTGGAAGTAGCTGCGCACGCGGGCCCGAAGGCTCTTGGCCTTGCCGACGTAAACGACCTCGCCGCGCCGATCCTTCATCAGGTAAATGCCAGGCGAATCCGGCAGCCGATCAACCTTCTCGACTAACTTATCACGCTCAGTTTCGCCCATGACCTTCGCGCTCGTGCGTAGCAATTCTTGTTCATATGTTACGGAAAGCCGCATGAGATGTCGAGCCACGTATGGCGGCCCATTGCAGCTCCCCGGATGGGCGGGCGGTCTTTCCGGTTCGGCGACTGCCGCATCAACCCCGAGATGTATCCGCGCGGCCGGGCGAGGGCTGAAGGCCGCTGCCAGCGCGCGGCAATAACCTTTCTCGCCCGCGAGCCGGTTCACCCCCGGCGTGGTCCATGCCGCAATCCGTTCATACAGGGCACCCCACCCGCGCAACATCCTCCAGCAGGCGGCGGTAGTAGGCATAGAGCCTGAACGGAACGTTTGGGCGCACCCGACCGTCGGCCAGCGGAACGTAGCCTCCCTGCGCCAGCAGCGGGATTACCTTGCTTTCGATCTCCCTGCGGACGGCGGCTTCGCTCACAAGAAGCGTGTCCAGGTCAATCCCCCCGATGAGGCGCATGTCCCGCCCGAACTCCCGCCGTAGCGCGCCATAGTCCATCGCACCCACGTTGACTTCACACGCCCACAGGCAGTTGAAACCGGCCCGCAACACGCACGGCAGCAGCGCGCGGGCATTGGCGTATGTCAGGAACACGATCGTCTCCACGTTTCGCTCCCGCAGGACATCCAG
>CAYYNS010000244.1:0-3520 GCA_964473085.1 uncultured candidatus Brocadiaceae bacterium | reverse complement strand
GCTGGGCGAAGCGCTCGCCCATGTGGCTGGCGAAGTAGTCCTGGATGCCGAGGAACCGCTTCGTCCACTCGCTATTGAGCGAGAAGCGCGCCTCCGAGAGCCGCGCGTAGTCCCGAACGACGGGCGGTGCGCTGCTGAAGGCCGGGCGACGCGGCCGGTGCAGAAAGCGCACCTGCTGCCCGAACATCGCCCCGACCATGCTCTCGCCTGCATCCAGGATCGAATAGATGACCGGCAAGGTGTCATCCTCCACCGCTGCGCGGGCCTGGAGGCCGATCAGGCAGCGCTCGAAGATCTCCTCGTTCGACGGGAAGGGGCGCGTCTCGCCCTCGCCGTAGGTGCCCCACCTGGCCTCGAACTGGCGCCACTCCTCTTCTGTGTCGGTCGCCACGGGCAGGCTGGCGAGGATCTGGTCGAGCATCTGGCGGCGGAAGAACCGGCGCCGTCGCTCCAGGACCCGTTCGGCATTACGTTTCCACGCAAAGCCCGCCATGCGTCCTCCGCTCAGCGCCCTGGCGCTGTCCACCACCGCGATCTCCCTGGTGAGCGGCTCCAGCTCGCGGTGCGAAGCGTCTCGGCCACGGCCGTTCCGGAGTGCCGCTGCGAGCCCGCCCCGCGCTGCCCGCAGTGATGGGACGGTCAGTCGGCGTCCAGCTTGGCGAGGCGGCGGACATGGCGTCCGCCCTCGAACCCGGTAGCGAGCCAGGTCTCCACCACCCTACGCGCCGTCTGCTCGTCAATCATGTCCTGCCCGAGGCAAAGCACGTTGGAGTCGTTGTGCGTGCGGGACATCGCCGCCATGCGCTCGTTCAGGCAAAGGGCGGCGCGCACGCCCCTTACCCGGTTCGCTGTCATGGACATGCCGATGCCCGTGCTGCATATCAGGATGCCGCGCTCGTTCTCGCCCCTCGCCACGGACCGCGCGACGGGGAGCGCGAAGTCCGGGTAGTCCACCGGGCCCTCGCCCTGCGTGCCGAAGTCCTGGACCGTGTGGCCCATCCGCTGGAGCATGTCCTTGACCAGCCCTTTGTAGCGCACCCCGCGATGGTCTGAGCCGACAGCCACTTTCATCGAGGCGGACCTCCTTGATGCATGTGAGGCCGGGCAGGCGAGGGAGCCATTATACAGTTGCAGGGCGCCTCCGGCCACGGGGCGCCCTTCAGGCGGCCGAGCTTGCGAGTGCGAGCAGGCCGCACAGGTAGAACTTGGCATCTATGAGCGCCTCGCCCAGCTCGGCCTCCGGGAGCCTCCCGCGGTGGAGCTGCCCGTAGCAGGCTGCCCAGTAGCCTACGGCTATCAGCAGCCAGTGGCTCACGGGGGCCGTCCAGCCTGACAGGCTGCCGACCAGCAAGGCGAGTGCCTCGGCCGCCAGCAAGGCCACCATCAGCGCCTTGCACGCCCGCTCCCCGAGGATCAGGGCGAGGCTCTCGCGCCCCAGGATCTGGTCTCCCTCCATGTCGCCCAGGTCAGTAAAGAGGGTGCGCTGGAAGGCCACTAGGAAGCAGAACAGGGTGCCCACAGCCGCGCCGCGCCACTCGGCGGGGAGTGCACCGGCGGCCAGCGCCGGCACCAGCGCCGTCGTCACCGACCAGGCAAGCCCGACGAAGAGTTCCTTGGACCCCGGGATCTCGCGCGCGGTTCGCGTGGGCAGCCAACGCAGGAGCCGTGAACCCGCTGGCAGGCTATTTAGCGCCCCACCGACCGTGCCCGCCAGCATCAGTGCCAGCGGCAGCCATCCGAGTAAGAGGGCAAGGAAAAGCGCCAGCGCCCCCGAGGCGACGCCCAGGAAGGCGAGCGTGCGGGCGTTCTGACGGAAGAACGCCCCCCTGTCCGGCTCGTTCAGATACATCGCCTCGCGCTTGCCGTACTGGTTCAGCAGGTGCTGTGACATGATGAAGCAGAACGCCAGCGTCATGCACAGGCTCAGGCGCGGGTTGGCGACGTTCAGCAGGCGGCCGGTGGCATACGTCATTGCCGCAGCGCCGCCGCCGATGAACAGGTTCGTGCGGACGGGAACCGCCAGGACCATCCGCATGAGGTAGGAGGCGGAGCGCCGCCGCCGTTCGTGCTCTGAACGTATCCTGGATACCACGCGACGGATCATCCAGCGGGGCGTGGAGGCACCGGCCGTCACGCCGATGCGGCGGCAGCCCAGCAGCCGGCCCAACTCCAGCTCGTCGTCCGTCTCCACGTGGTAGGTCGGCGTGCCGGTGGCGGCGCAGATCTGGGCCAGCCGCCGCGTATTTGCGCTGTGGGAAGCGCCGACAACGACCATGGCGTCCACCTGTCTTGCCAGGCGCTCCGCCTCCGCCTGTCGCTGACGGGTTGCGCGGCAGATCGTGTCGAAGACCAGACAGCCGGGATAGCGCGCGCGGATGCGGCGAGCGATCTCCTCGAACAGCTCCGCGTCCTGGGTCGTCTGGGCGACGACGACGAGCTTGTCCATCGGGGGCAGACTGTCGAGGTCCTGCGGGCGGCCCACGACGATTCCCCGCCCCCGGGCGTGACTGAGCACGCCCTCGACCTCGGCGTGCCCGCTGTCGCCAACGACGATGCAGTGGTAGCCCTGGGCGCAGTATTTTTCGGCGATCTTCTGGACGTTGCGCACGTGCGGGCAGGTGGCATCCATGATGCGCTCGGCCCGGCGCCCGAGCGCCTGCCGCTCGGCGGGGGAGATGCCATGTGCGCGGATGATGGCGGTGCCAGCCTTCGACTGCGGGTTGTCATCGAGCGCAGTTATCCCCTTGCCCTCCAGCACGTCCAGCACCTGGCGGTTGTGGATCAGAGGCCCGACCGTGCGTATCGGCCTGGGGCTGGTGTGGCTGTTGGCCGCCTCAAGGGTCAGTTTCAGGGCCCTGCGCACCCCCATGCAGAACCCCGCGTTCGGGGCCAAGAATATCTCAAGCCGCTCACGGCCCATGCTTTTCCTTTGAAAAATCCACCGACGGCCTTCAGAATTCTATGGTATGGCACTCTTGACTGTCAAAAAGGGCGGCGGCCGCCTGTGCGGGGGAATGGGGCTGGCGCTCGCCGGGGCGCTCCTGTGCGGATGGTGTGCCGTGTGCCGGGGTCAGGAGGCCGGCCAGGCACAGGCCCCGGAGGCGCGCGAGGCCCTGGCGATGGCTGCCGGCAGGATGCTGCCCGCGTGCGCGGCTGCACGAAAGGTGGCGGTTCTGGTCTCCGAGAGCGCAGGGGAAATGGAGCGCTACGCAGCGGCCATGATCGCCTTTTTCCTGCGCGAGGGCGGGGCACAGGCCGAGGCTTCTGCCGCGGCGGCCGTCCCTGCCGAACTGCCTGAGCGCCTGAGCCCCGAGAGCCTTGCCGCCTGGAGGCATCTCGGTGTGCCCGTGGCCGTGATCGTGCGCCTCAAGGACGGGCAGCCTGCCTGCGGCCTCGCCGTCGCCGCATACGGGCTGGGGGACGGCGCAAGGCTCGCCTCTGGCGGCGGGGGGCTGGTCGTCAGTGCGGATATGGCCTTCCTTGCCGGCGCGCGGGCCGGGGAGCTTGCAGCCGAAGACGC
>CAYYNS010000243.1:0-3532 GCA_964473085.1 uncultured candidatus Brocadiaceae bacterium | reverse complement strand
GGGCCTTTCACTTGCGCCCGTGGTTTGCACCGGCGACAATACTGGTGCTGCCAAGGTTCGTCACCACGTAGCGAGGCTCCGGACTGAGGAGAGCTCAGTCGCGCATTCGAATCTCCCCCAGCGGCGATGCGGCATGCAAGGCCCTCGCGACATCTCAGGTTCGGATAGCTCCGCCGAGCGGCTGAAAAACCAGCTCGATGAGCTCCGAAACAAAGTGCGAACCCTCAGCGACCAACTTCAGAGCGCCAGGGATACCATTGCACGCCTGCGCCAGCCCGCAGCCACACGAACCGCTCCCGGCCGCAAGGCAGAACGGGCCGAAAAGCAGGACCTTCAGGCCCTGGCCAAGCGCCTCGATCAGCAGGCCATGATCCTGGAGCGCGACAACGCGGTTGCGCGCAAGCTTCAGGAAAGCCTGCGGCCAGTCTGGCTAACCGAATTCGAAGGCGTTGACCTCGAGGTTTACTCGAAGTCTGGAGCCCGCGTCGGCGGTGACTTCTGTGACATTATCAAGATATCCGATACCTGTATCGGGCTGCTCATCGCCGACGTGACCGGCTACGGCCTGCCCGCAGCAGTGATGATGGCCACAGCGCGTATGGCCTTCCGCACCTTCGCCACCCTCGCTTCCAGCCCCAAGACAATCCTGGAAAAAGTCAACAAGGCCCTGCTGGAATGCACCCTGGCCGGCCACCACCTGACGGCGTTCCTGGGACTGCTGGATAGCGAAATGCTCACCTTCCAATACGTCAACGCATCCCACTGTCCGCCGTATCTGCTGCGGAAAGGCAGCGCTGTGCCGCTCGATACAGACGGGCTGTTCGTCGGCGTGTTTGAAGACCCGCAGTACGAGCAGAAGTGCATACAACTGGAGCGCAACGACCGGCTGTTCCTTTTTACGGATGGGCTGCTGCGCGGCCTTACCGGAGGCGAGAAGCAGACGGCGGTGGCCCGGCTTCAACAATGCCTGTACGAGCGTTCGGACCTGCCCGTGCGAGACCTGGTCCACCAGATCAGCGGGCAGATAGCCGAAGAGCCCGGAGATGACGCCGTGATACTTGCCCTTGAGCTGCTGCGGCTGCGGGCTCGCAAGAAAACCATCACCATCGCCAGCATCCCTTCAGAGCTGTCACGCGTGGAAGACACCGTCCTGCCCGCCCTCGCCGCCAAGGGCTACGGCGAACGCGCACTGTTCGCCGTCAAGCTCGCCCTCGAAGAGTCCATCATCAACGCCATCAAGCACGGCAACCAGCTTGACAGCACCAAGCGCGTGACGATCGAGTTCCGCCTGGATGACGACAAGACCGTGGTATCGGTGGAAGACGAAGGGGAGGGCTTCGACCCGGCCTCCGTGCCCGACCCTACCACGGATGAGCATCTGGAGGACTTCTCCGGGCGCGGGCTCGTCTTGATGCGCGCCTACATGGACTCCGTGAAGTTCAACGAGAAGGGCAACAAGGTGACGATGATCAAGTACGCGCCCTGGCACCAGAAGAAGCCCTCGGGGTGATTCGACATGCGCTCAGACTTCGCTACCGAACGCAGCGTCCGCGTGGAAACCGAAACCGTAGGGCCCGCGATCGTCCTCCGGCTGGCAGGTCACATAGACGATCTGGGAGCGGACGTGGTGAGCGCCCGGCTCGACGAAGTGATCGGGGCAGGCCATGCCAGGATCCTGTTTGACCTGGGCGACGTGCTGTTCATGGGCTCCTCCGGCCTGGGCCAGATCATGCGCGCCTACCAGGCCGTCAAAAAAAGGGACGGCTATGTGCGGATCGTCAACCCCCAGCCGCTCATAGCGGACGTATTCAGGCTCACCAAGCTCGACAAACTCCTCAAGATATACCCATCCGTCAGCAAGGCCCTGGCGGACACACCGTAGACGGCGCCCACGCTAGCTGTCCCGGCTGCGCATCCGTCGCGAAGCGCCCATCAGGCTCTTCAGGCTAAGGCCCTCGTACCAGAGAAAGCCCAGCCCCACAAGCGTGATCGGCAGGACGTTGACGGCCCACATCAGGAGGGCAAAGGCGCCCGCCTCGCCCCTGCCCGTCTGAAAGCTCTCCGCCGCCACGGCCGCCGCCCACTGGAACGGACCGATGAAGGCAGGACCCTGAGGCAGGGCGACCGCAACGGCGATGGCTATGACGGCCAGGAAGGAGCCAGACACCCCGATGTCCAGCCCCAGCCCCACGGCCAGGGCATACGTGCTCAGCCCCTGGGCCACCCAAAGCCCCACGGAATACAGGCCAGCAAGGCCCACGCCCTTGCTGCTCTTCAGAAAGCCCATCGCCTCAGCAATAGAATGAAGGAACTCCTGCCCGGCGCCCCGCCACCGGCGGGGCAGAATCCGCACGCAGGCCTCTGCGCCCGTGCGGAACGCCCGCGGGAACAGCGCAATGGCCAGCAGCAGGCACGCGCCGGCACCGGCGATCGCGACGAAGACAATCCCCCCCCGCCATATCCTGCGGACCGAGTCCGGGGTTGCCCTCGGTCCCCCCATTTGCTGCGACCCGCTCGCCGGACCGGACGCTATCCGCCGCTCGTCCCTCGCCCGCAGCCGAACAGCCGCCCCTGCTGACGCGCTGGCCGGCGCATCGGACAGGCGGGCCGACAGCAACGCCCACGTGAGGAGCATCAGCGCCGCCAGCCCGATCAGGTCGAAGACCCGTTCAAGCCCAGCCGCCGTTGCCAGCGCCTGGCCGAACGGCACGCCTTCCTTTCGATGCAGCACGTACGGCCGGATAAGCTCCCCCACCCGCGCTGGCAGCACGCAGTTCGCCATGAACCCGATGCAGGTGGCGCTGGCGACGCTCAGGCCCCTGACCGGCCGGATGGGCTTGAGGAACAGCTTCCACCTCGCCACGCGCAGCCAGTAGAGCAGCGCCAGGAACCCGATGCCCGGCACCAGGCACAGGTAGTTAGCCCGCTCGAAGGACGCAGTCACTTCGGCCCAGTGGCCCTTGAGCCGCTGCAGGAAGAAAAAGAGCGCTACGCCGCTCACACACAGGCCAGCCGCTATCGTCAGCGCTCGTCTTGTTCCCTGTCGCACCGCCGCTCCTGCGTGCGTTGCCTCGCTACCCGTCCACGCGATTCAGCTTCCGCAAGCGGCTGGCGAAGAAGCTTCGGATGTTGCCGAGCCACCTGCCGCCATCCGCACGTTCGCCAGGCCGAGGCCTACCAGCACCTTTGCAACTCCCGACCGTCCGCTGCACAGCCTCACGGGGCACCCCAAATCAGCTCGCCGTCCTCGTCGAACAGGCTCAGCCCCGGGCCGAGCCGGATGAGGCCCAGCCAAACCCGGCGCTCGCCCTTCTCGTCGCGCAGGCTTAGCATCGGCCAGCCCTCGGACAGGGCCAGCGCGGCGCGGGACCCGCCCTTCTCGTCGAACAGGCTCAGCCACGGCCCGACCTCGCCCACGGCCAGCGCGGCTCGGAGCTCGCCCTTATCGTCGCGCAGCCCCAGCATGGGCTTGCCCTCGATCAGCCCCAGCTCGGCGCAGACCTTGCCGCGCTCGTCTACAAGCTCGAACTTT
>CAYYNS010000242.1:0-3540 GCA_964473085.1 uncultured candidatus Brocadiaceae bacterium | reverse complement strand
TCGTGGCCGCAAGCACTACCACCCCTTCCAGTTCCTCCACGCCGTCTAGCTCTGCCAGGAACTGGCTGATGACGCGCTCGGCCACGTGCGAGTCGAAGGCTCCTGGGCCGCGCACCGGCACCAGGGCGTCTATCTCGTCGAAGAACACGACGCACGCAGCGGCCTGCTTTGCCTTGTGGAAGACCTCCCGAACGGCCTTCTCGGACTCCCCGACGTATTTCGACAGCAGCGCCGCTCCTTTGACCGAGATGAAGTTGACCTCGCTCTCGTTGGCGAGGGCCTTTGCCAGGAGCGTTTTTCCACATCCCGGGGGGCCGGCAAGCAGGATGCCCTTGGGCGGCCGCACGTGGGCCTCGGCAAACAGGCCGGGATAGCGCAGTGGCCACTCAACGCTCTCTATCAGGCGCTGCTTGGCTTCCTTGAGGCCGCCGACGTCCTCCCATTTGATGTCCGGGACCTCCACGAACACCTCGCGGATGGCGGACGGCTCGACCTCCCTGAGGGCTTCCATGAAGTCCTTCATGCGGACTTCCAGGCGCATGAGGGCCTCATAGGGGACCTGCGCGGAGGCGAGGTCTATCTGCGGCATGATGCGGCGCAAAGCTATCATGGCGGCCTCCCTGCACAGCGCCTGGAGGTCGGCTCCCACGAAGCCGTGGGTTATGTCCGCCAGCCTGTCCAGTTGCACGTCAGCAGCCAGCGGCATGCCGCGCATGTGGATCTCCAAGATTTCCCTTCGCCCGTTGCGATCGGGGATGGGGAAGGAGATCTCGCGGTCGAAGCGCCCCGGGCGCCGCAGTGCCGGATCGAGGGCGTTGGGGATGTTAGTGGCGGCGATAACGATGACGTGCTGGCGCGTGGTCATTCCGTCCATCAGTGCCAGCAGTTGGGCAACGACGCGTTTTTCCACCTCGCCGATCACCTGTTCGCGGCGCGGCGCGATGGCGTCAACCTCGTCTATGAACACGATGCTGGGGGCCTGGCGTGTGGCCTCGTCGAAGACCTTGCGCAGGTTGGCCTCGCTCTCCCCGTAGAACTTGTGGATGATCTCTGGGCCGTTGATGGAAAAGAAGTTGGCCTCCGTCTCGTGGGCCACCGCGCGCGCGGTCAGGGTCTTCCCGCAGCCGGGCGGGCCGTAGAGCAGCACGCCCTTTGGCGGGTCAATGCCGAGCCGCTCGAAGACCTCTGGGTAGCGCAGGGGCAGCTCGACGATCTCCCGCACCCGCACGATCTCCCGCTTCAGGCCGCCTATGTCCTCATAGGAGATGGCCCGCGTGCCCTCCTTGGTTTCCGGATGAGCGACTTCAAGGGTGGAGGTGGGGTTGATGAGGACTGGTCCCCTGGGCACTGTGCTGGCGACTCTGAAGTCAACGGAGCGCGTGCCGAACAGGGTCGCCCGGATGCGGTCGCCGCTGACCACCGGGACGCCGTCCAGCAGGTTGCCGATGTAGTTCAGGTCGCGGTCGCGCGGGGCAGTGGTCATGGGGGACAGTGAGACGCGCTCGGCTGGGCGGGCCGCGATCTTGCGCACGGCGACCAGCTGGTCCAGGGCCGCGCCCGTGTTCTCGCGCGACAGGCCGTCTATCTGAATCCGCGACTGCCCCCGCAGCTCCTTGTAGGCGGGCATGACCTTGCAGACGCTCCTGCGTTTGCCGATGACCTCGACGATGCTGCCGACCTCGACGCCGAGCTTCTGCATGTCGGCAGGGTCAAGGCGCGCCAGTGCCCTCCCCACGTCCTTGGGCAGGGCCTCCGTGACCCTCAAGTTGAGCGTCGGTTCGTCCTTGCCGCTCATCCGCTGTGGCCCTTACTTGAGGATCTTCACCTCCAGCACGCCGTTGGGGCACCTGTAGCTGAGCTTCTCAGCACAGAAGCTTGCGGGCAGGAGCACCTCCTTGCGGTACTTCTTGTCTGCCCTTTCGGCGACTATCGTCAGGATGTCGTCGTGGAGCTCAAGGTGGATGTCTTTCTTGCTCACGCCCGGCATCTCGGCGACGACAAGGACGTGGTCCTGTTCGTCGAAGACGTCAACCACCGGTTCGCGCACGTCGCTGACGACGGCCTTGCCGGTCTGTTGGTCCCTGTGCAGGTTCCCGAAGGGCTCGATCTTGAAGCCCTCCTGGCCGATGCCGAACCTGACGTTGAAGCCGTAGACCCCCCGAAGCTTGCCGGAGGCGTCGCGGATCTCTCCGCTCTTGCGAATCTCTTCGCCCCTCTCGGCAAGCTCGCCGAGCCTCTCCACCAAGATGCCGAGGCTGCCCAAGAACCCTGACAGCCCCACCAGTGCGTCACCTGCAGACGGCTTCCCGGTGCGTTTGGCCACGTGCCTGCCCTCCCGCTACGAGTGGGTTATCTGGTACTGCTTCACCTTGTTGTGAAGCGTTTTGTAATCGAGTTTCAGGATGCGCGCCGCCTCGGCCTTATTCCACCTCGTCTGCCTGAGGACCCGGGCGATGATGTCGCGCTCGACCTGGTTTACGGCGTTGCGCACGATCTGTTTTAGTGGCAGCTCTCCCTCCAGCCTCCTGGACGCATCCATGGGGGGCAGCTCCAGGCGCGACGGTGCGCAGCACGGGTCGAGGTCTTCTGGCCGGATCATCCCGTTGCACCTCAGCACGGCCCGCCGCACGACGTTGCGCAGCTCCCGCACGTTGCCGGGCCACTGGTAGCGCGACAGCACCTGGAGCGCCTGTTCAGTGAAGCCCTTCACCTCCTTCTTTAGCTCCTCCCTCGTCAGCTCGAAGAACCCCTGCGCCAGGTAAGCGATGTCGTCCGGGCGCTCGCGCAAGGGGGGAACGGTGATGCTGAACTCGTTGAGGCGGTAGTAGAGGTCACGACGAAAGCGTTTCGCCTTCACCATTGAGGCGAGGTCCTGGTTAGTGGCGGCCACCACGCGGATATCCACTTCCCGGCTGTCGGTGGCTCCCACGCGCCATATCTTCTTCTCCTGCAAGGCGCGCAGCAGCTTGGGCTGGACCGAAAGGGGGAGGTTGGATATCTCGTCCAAAAGCAGCGTTCCGCCGGATGCCACTTCGAACTTGCCCGGATGGGACCTGTGCGCCCCTGTGTAGGAACCCTTCTCGTGCCCGAAGAGCTCCGACTCGATCAGCGTCGGCGGGATCGAGCCGCAGTCCACCGGCACGAACGACCCCCTTGAGCGCGGGCTCAAGTGGTGGATCGCCTGAGCCACCACCTCCTTGCCGGTGCCGGTCTCTCCCTGGATGAGCACCGTGAAGTCTGTGGGGGCGACCAGTTCTATGTCCGCCGTGACGCTTGCGATCTGCGCGCTGGACCCCATGCTGCTGAGCAGGGCCGCCCCGCTCCCAAGCGAAGCCCGCGTGTGCAGACCGCTGTGCAGGCGGCTGCGGCTCCTGACGGCCGCACGCACCGTGGCGCACAGCCCCTCGTTGTTGAAGGGCTTGGTCAGGTAGTCCCACGCCCCGCTCTTGATCGCCTCCACCGCCGACTCTATACAGCCGAAACCCGTCATGAGGATCACCGGCGGGGCAGGGCGGATCTTGCGGGCCTCCGCCAGCACCC
>CAYYNS010000241.1:0-3542 GCA_964473085.1 uncultured candidatus Brocadiaceae bacterium | reverse complement strand
GTCGAACCGGGTGAGTGGTGGCATGAGAACAGACGAGATCAGGAAGCGGTTCCTGGAATTCTTCCAGGGGCGCGGTCACCGTGTCGTCCCCCCAGACTCGCTGGTCCCCCGGCACGACCCCTCGCTGCTTTTCACAGGGGCCGGCATGAATCAGTTCAAGGACGAGTTCTACGGCCGCGGCGACCGAACGCTCAGGCGCGCCGCCACCTGCCAGAAGTGCCTGCGCACCGGCGACATCGAGCAGGTCGGCCACACGGCCTCTCACCACACGCTCTTCGAGATGCTGGGCAACTTCTCCTTCGGCGACTACTTCAAGGAGGAGGCCATCGGCTGGGCATGGGAGTTCATGCGCAACGAGATGGGCATCGCTGCCGACAGAATGGTCGTGAGCATCTACGAAGAGGATGGGGAGGCCTGCGGCATCTGGGAAAACGTGATCGGCGTCCCCCCGGAGAAGATCTACCGCTACGGCGAGGACGAGAACTTCTGGCCGGCCAACGTGCGCACTGAGGGCCCAAACGGCCCCTGCGGGCCGTGCAGCGAGATATTCTTCGACAAAGGACTCCAGGCCGGCTGCGGCCGCCCCGACTGCCAGCCGTCCTGCGATTGCGGCCGCTACGTGGAGGTCTGGAACCTGGTCTTCCAGCAGTTCGACCGCCTCGACGATGGCACGCTGGCGCCCTTGCCCACCCGCAACATTGACACGGGCATGGGCCTGGAGCGCATGGCCCGCGTCATGCAGGGCGTGCCCACGAATTACGACATAGACGTCCTCGAGCCCCTGATGAAGCGCATCAGCAAGATCTGCGGCAAGCCCTACCCTGGCGATGCGCGCACCGACCCCCTCATGCGGCGCATTGCAGATCACGCTCGCGCCGTCTTCTTCTGCACAGCCGACGGCGTCATCCCCAGCAACGAGGAACACGGCTATGTGGTGCGACGGCTGCTCAGGCGCGCCGTCAGGGACGCCGTCCAGCTCGGCGTGGAGCGCCCCTTCCTGGCCGAACTCGTCGAACCCGTCGTCGAATGCTTCAGCGGCTTTTACCCCGAACTGCGGGACAGCCGCACTCACATCGCCACCGTCGTCAGTCAGGAAGAGCAGGCATTCCAGAAGACCGTCATTCGCGGCTCGGCCGTGCTCGCCGAGCACGTGGCAGCGCTCAAGCGCCAGAAAGCGTCTGTCCTGCGCGGGCGGGACGTCTTCGACCTCTACCAGACCTATGGCTTCCCCGTAGAGATGACCGAGTCCATCCTGAAGGAACAGGGCGTCTCCGCGGACATGCAGGGGTTCCTTCAAGAGATGGCCGCCCACCAGAGGCGCTCGCAGGAGACTGCCGCATTCGAAAAGAGCGTGTTCTCCGAGGGCCCGGTCTCGCGCCTGCAGGCTGAACACGGCCCCACGGAGTTCACAGGCTATCAGACCCTGGAGAGCGAGGGCCGGGTGATCGGCCTGATCGCAGGAGACGACCTGCTGGAGCACGCTGAGGCTGGCCGCGACGTCACAGTCGTGCTCGACCGCACCCCCGCCTACGGAGAGGCCGGAGGTCAGATGGGCGACTCAGGAACGATCGAGACGCTCGCGGACGGGCGGGGCGCGTTCGCCTTCCAGGACACGCAGCGCGAGAAGGACTTCTTCCTCCACCTGGGCCGTGTCCGTGCGGGTGTGCTCAGGGTCGGCGACGGCGTGGTGTGCAAGGTGAACAAAGCGCGCCGGCAGGCCGTCGCCCGCAACCACTCGGCCACGCACCTGCTCCACTACGCGCTGCGACGCGTGCTCGGGGCCCACGCCACCCAGAGCGGCTCCGCTGTGTCGGACAGCAGGCTGCGCTTCGACTTCTCCAATCCCACCGAGCTCAGTCCGGAGCAACTGCGCCAGGTCGAGGACATCGTAAACGAGAAGGTCCTCGCCGACGAGCCCATCACAAGCACCTTCATGAGCCGCAGCGAGGCGCAAGAGCTCGGCGCCATGGCCCTGTTCGGCGAAAAGTACGGCGACATCGTGCGCGTCATAAGCATCAGCGACTACAGCCGGGAGCTCTGCGGCGGCACGCACTGCCAGCGCACGGGTGAGATCGGGCTGCTGCGCATCATCAGCGAAAGCAGCGTCGCTGGCGGCGTGCGGCGCATAGAGGCCGTCACGGGCCTGGGCTCACTGGATCGCCTGCGGGCCAAGGAAGACCTGCTGGCGGGCATCGCCGGACAGCTCGGCACGCAGGAAGACAACCTGCTGAAGCGCGTGCGAGACCTCCAGCAAGAGATTCGCTCACTGCAGAAGGACCTCCAGAGGGCCCGCCAGCAGGCCGTGCGGCAGGTGGCCTCCGGCGGCCTGCTTGAGCAGGCGGAACGCATAGGGAGCGTAAGAGCGGTGTTCGCCAGGCTGGAAGGAGACCATGCAGCTCTGCGGAGCGCCGCCGATATCCTGCGCCGCGGCAACGCGGGCGTGGCCTGCCTGCTGGCCTCCGAGCAGGGGGGACGCGTTGCGCTTGTGGCCGGGCTGAGCCAGGACTTGGTCCAGCAGGGCCTGAGCGCCGTTGAGCTTGTCCGTAGCGCCGCGGCCGTGCTGGACGGCGGCGGCGGCGGGCGGCCCGACCTCGCCCAGGCCGGCGGCTCGGACCCGTCCAGAATCGAAGAGGCCTTCGAGGCGGCCAGGCGCCTGCTGAAGCAAAGACTCGGGGCAGCTACACCTTGACTGGTCACCGGCGCAAAAGGCGAGCACAGAGAAGCGGCCGCGCTGGCCCTTGACGGCTTGAGGCTGTGCGCAGTAGAATCCGCCCGTACTATTGGTGGGCAGGTAGCTCAGCCCGGTAGAGCACAGGACTGAAAATCCTGGTGTCGTGGGTTCAAATCCCACCCTGCCCACCATGCCTGGATGGTGCGGGCCGGCGGCTTCTGTCAGGCAACCACGGCGGTGACGCGAGGGGGCGAACATGACCGAACCGATCATGACGGTCAAGTGCAGCACCTGCGGCAGGCTCGTCCGCTTCAAGGAACGGGATGCCCGCCAGATCCTCGAGGGTAAGACCAGGTGCCCTCATTGCGGCGTGCTGCTGCAGGCTGAGAAGCGATCCGTTACCTGGAACGTCGCCGGACCCACCAGGGGCGAAGAGCTGGAGACCGGGAAGAACGCCCTGCTCAGGCTCAGGAGGCACCAACAGATCGCCATCGCCTCCTTCGCCACACCCAGCCTGCGGGACCTGCTCGAGATCGGACGCTTCGAAAAGGAGCTCGAAGATATCCTCGACAAGCACGGCCTGCAGAACGTGGTGCTGAACTTCAGCGACCTGAAGTTCATGAGCAGCTCCGTGCTGGGGGTCCTGGTCAGGTTCCAGGGCAAGCTCAAGGCTGCCGGGGGCATGATCGTGCTGTGCAGCGTGGCGCCAGAGATCCTGAACGTCTTTAAGATCACCCGCGTCGGGGAGCTTTTCGAGATCCGCCGCAGCGAAACCGACGCCATCAGGGCGCTCATGAGGCGCCTGTAGGCTGACCACAGGCTTCTTGCCCGCATCTCGCCGCTGCACGATTGCCCTCCGCTTGACGCCCAC
>CAYYNS010000240.1:0-3570 GCA_964473085.1 uncultured candidatus Brocadiaceae bacterium | reverse complement strand
GGCAGCTTGCCGGGCCGGCGCGCTGCTTACGATGCGCAAGGTCGAGGGCTACGGCGGCACTCAGATCATCTGCGAGGATCCTGAGCTCGCCATGGCAACAGTGCTGGAGAAGATGCACGGGGAGCTTTTCCCTAAGCCTACAGGCATCAGCGGCCTGGCCTGCATTGACCCTGACGCCGTGCTTGGCCAGCGCGTGAGCGTCGGAGCCTACTCCGTAATCGAGAAGGGCGCGGTGGTTGGCGACGACGTGACGATCTACCCGCTGGTCTATGTCGGGCGCGGGGCACAGATCGGTCCGCGAACGACGCTTCATCCCCACGTGACGGTGTGTGAGCGCGCACAGATCGGCGCAGACTGCACGGTGCACCCCAACTGTGTCATCGGCGATGAGGGCTTCGGCTATGTCCAGCGGGGGGGCCGCAGCGTCAAGCTCTGGCACGTGGGCGGCGTGCGCATCGCAGATAACGTGGAGATACGCGGGCTCACCTCCGTTGACCGGGGCATGATTGATGATACGGTCGTGGGCGAAGGCGTCAAGATAGACAAGCACTGCCACATATCTCACAACTGTCGCATCGGTGACCGCTGCGTGCTGGCTGGCTATGCCCGCATGGCCGGCAGCGTGACCCTGGGCCGCGGGGTCATGATGGGGGCGGACTCCAGCATTTCTGACCACCTGACTGTGGGCGACGGGGCGATACTGGGGGCCCGCGCCGGCGTCATCACCAAGGTCAAGCCGGGCGAGCACATGCTCGGCACGCCTGCGCGGCCTCGCAACGAGACCATGCGGATTGTGGCGACGTGGCCCAAGCTGCCCGACATGCTGCGGCAACTTGCTGCGCTTCAGAAGGAAGTGGAAGACCTCAAGAAGCGGCTGGGCGAGGCTGGCCAGGGCGCACACACGGCCCGCCCGGATCAGGATTGACGCGCATCCCACGCCGAGCTTCGGCCGGCACTTGCTTCCCTCTGGACTTCGCCCTCCTGCTTTTCGTAAGATGAGTGCAGATAGGAAGATCACTTCGAAATCTCTGGAGGCCGCAGGGGAAGGAGGAGCTGCAATGCTGTGCAGGGCAGCCGTGCTCGGCATCTGTCTGGTGATCGTGTTTCTCGGCTGTAAGAAAAAGGAACAGGAGCCCCAGAAGGCGGCGAAGCCGGAACCCCGCGTCGTTGTCCCAGATGGATTTGCTCAGGTGCCTGGCACCAAGCCGCCCCTTTTTATCTCCAAGAAGCCCGCCACAGTGGGCGAGTACAGGTCATATCTGAAGGCCACGGGTGTGCAGGCCCCGCAGTCATTGGGCGAGCCGGCAGCGCCGCCTGACGACTCTCCGGTGGCAGGATTGTCCCTTGCCGAGGCAGAGCGCTTTGCGAAGTGGAGCATGGCGCGCCTGCCAACCGCTTCCGAGTGGACAGCGGCGGCTCAGATCGTGGGCACGAAGCCCTACCCCTGGGGCAAGGAGCTCGGGGCCACCGCCGTGCGGCCGGACGCACAGCTCTTTTTGGTCCGCGAGTGGGGCGCTCAAGGCTCCCTGCAAGAGCAGGCAGCCCGGGAAGCCAAGGCAGCGCTCCTGCAAGAGTTGCTCATCGAGCGAACCCGCGTAGTCGTGGACCTGAGCAAGGAATTGGAGACGACCGCGGCCGAAGGCCCCGCTCGCGTGGCCGAGAGGTGGAAAGCGGTGAAACCGGCGGTTTTCGGGGCGATCCAGAAGGCGAAGGAGCTCGCGCGGCTGTCTGCCGAGCGCGAGCGCCGCAAGGACGTCCTGGCGATCCTCAACAAGGTCGCTCAGGAGAAACTCAAAGTGGTCAACCTGAGGATCGCCGAGGACACCCCGCCCGAGAAGTTGAAGGAAGCCGCTGCAGCCTATAGCCAATTCCTGGCCGAGCAGCGAAAGAAGGTCCAGGAGGTTCAAGATGGCCTGGTCAAGCAGAACCAGGCCGCAAGCGAGAAGGCCAATGAGCTGACCAAGAAGCTGGAGGGCGCAGGGGAGGCGCTGGCAGCCAGACTCGAGGCCATCGCAGCAGCGGCTCAGGTGGCAACTGCTCCCGAGAAGATGACCCTTGAGGATGCCGTTCAGCAGCAGCAGCGCCTGCACGCCGCCCTGACCAATGTGAAGGCGGCTGCGGACAAGCTGGGCGCGTTTCTCGATGGCCTGGAAAAGGCAGTCAGGGCCCGCACCCTTGAACTTGACAAGGGGCTCGCCAGTCTCGCGGAGCAGGATGCCAACATTGCGAGGATCGAGGACATCCAGGCAAGGATCAAAGCCCTCAACGAGAACCTGGAAGAGGAGTTCGTCCAGGAGCCGCACCTATTCGGCGATTTGAGCAAGCTCACCGAGGTCAGCGCGCGCACGAAGGCGCTTGACTACGAGGTTGGCGAGTTGAAGGCCACTCTCGATAAGTTCGAGCGGATTGAGCTCGAGGGCGAGAAGGGCGCCGAACCGGGCCCCCCTGCAGGAACGGGCACGGCCGGCTGATCTTGGGCTTCATCCTCCCTGGTTGGGCCTGCTGTAGCGGTAATCCCGGAGTGTGCTGGACAGCGATGGGGCTCTTGCAGCATATCCTCCTGGGGCTCCTGCAAGGCGTGACGGAGTTCCTGCCCGTCAGCAGCTCTGCTCACCTTGTAGCTGCCAGGACCTTGTTGGGCGTGCATGCCTCCCCTCTGTTTCTGGAAGTGTGCCTGCATTTCGGCACGCTGGTTTCGATCCTCCTGGTTTTCCGCTCGGAGATCTGGCGTTTGCTCGCTGACGCTGTGAAGGGGGCGGTGCTCTTGGTGCGCGGCATGCCGCAGCAGGAGCTCGCACGGCAGGCGCCATCGTTCGGAATGGCCGCGGCGATCGTCGCTGGCACGATCCCTGCAGCCGTTGTGGGGCTGTGCTGTCGTGATGCCATTGGGGCCGTGTTTGAAGGACATCTGCAACTGTGCGGTGTGCTTATGATGGTGACCGGCCTCATCCTGCTGGCCAGCCGATACGCTCCTCAGAGCTCGGTGTCGGCGGTCGGGCCTCTGAGGGGCCTGGTTATCGGCATGGCCCAGGCTGTCGCCCTTCTGCCGGGCATTAGTCGGTCCGGCTCAACAATCGTGGCCGGCTACTTTGCCGGTCTGGAACGTCCCCTTGCTGCCCGCTTTTCGTTCCTGCTCGGAGTGCCTGCGATGGCGGGGGCGATGGTGCTGGAGACGGGGCGTTACGTCCTGGCGGAAGGCGGGGGGTCGGCGCACGGGGCCGCCGGCCCCGGCGGGGGCATCGCATGGCTGATCGGGGGCACTGTTGCATCGGCCGTGGCGGGCGCAGTCTGTCTCGTTGTGCTGCTACGCGTGATTCAGAAGGGAAAGCTTCACTGGTTTGCTGCATATTGTGTGCCGGTGGGCGCCCTGCTTGCAGCCTTGGGGACTGGAGCATAACGGACGGCGGCGCTTGAAAGCCGCCTCAGCGGAGGTGGGCTTACAGCATGGCGAGGCGAGATCCGGACGCAGTTGACCAGGAGCAACAAGGCGCTCAGGAGGAGGAGGAAGCGGTCTCCTACGCCCAGGAGTCCCGCAGTCTGGGCCTGAGCGTCGCGCTCATTATGCCCCTG